>NZ_QUIM01000012.1:307-25220 GCF_003480245.1 Blautia sp. AM42-2 | reverse complement strand
GGGGCCTGACGGTTTAGGACGGGAGAGAATGGGTGATGAGTGGGATGGTAGTGCAGGAAAAATGGAATGCGTCCGTCTATTAAGAAACAAAACTTATAAAACATATAAGATATATTAATTTCATTTATAAAGATAAATATGCTATTCTGTAAGTAACGAAAGATTGTCCCGTTTTTGGGGGACTATGATTCAGACAAATGGAGGATAAAAATGAGTACAGTCAGACGCGTTTATGTGGAGAAAAAGCCGGAATTTGCGATTAAGGCGAAAGATCTGAAGCATGAAATCAAGCACTATCTGAACATCCAGACCGTAACCAACGTACGGGAGCTGATCCGGTACGATGTAGAAAATATCAGTGATGAGACATATGAGAAAGCATGTAAAGTAGTCTTTGCAGAGCCGCCGGTTGATATCTGCTATCAGGAAGATTTCCCGCGTGCAGAAGGTGCGAGAGTATTTTCCGTAGAATTCCTTCCGGGACAGTTTGATCAGAGAGCCGATTCTGCCGTACAGTGCGTGCAGTTCTTAAAAGAAGACGAGCAGCCGATCATCCGCTCCGCCGTTACGTATGTTATCGAAGGAGAGATGACTGATGAGCAGTTTGACGCAGTCAAAGCACACTGCATCAATCCGGTAGACTCCAGAGAGACAGGACTTGAAAAACCGGAAACCCTCGTGACAAAATTTGAAGAGCCGGCAGACGTCAAAATCTTCGACGGATTCATCGACATGCCGGAGGCAGAATTAAAAGCCCTGTATGATTCCCTCGGCCTTGCCATGACCTTCAAAGACTTCCTGCATATCCAGAACTACTTCCGCGGCGAAGAAAAACGAAATCCATCCATGACCGAGATCCGCGTACTCGATACCTACTGGTCCGATCACTGCCGCCATACCACCTTCTCCACCGAGCTTACCAACGTGACCTTCGGCGAAGGCGACTACTACGAGCCGATGAAAAAAAGCTACGACCGCTACTTAAGCGACCGTGAGGTACTCTACAAAGGCCGTGACGACAAATTCATCTGCCTTATGGACCTTGCCCTTCTGGCAATGAAAAAACTGAAATCCGAAGGAAAACTCGCAGATCAGGAAGAGTCTGATGAAATCAACGCATGCTCCATCGTCGTACCGGTAGATGTAGACGGAAAAGACGAAGAGTGGCTGATCAACTTCAAAAACGAGACCCACAACCACCCGACCGAGATCGAGCCGTTCGGTGGTGCAGCAACCTGCCTTGGCGGTGCAATCCGTGACCCGCTTTCCGGCAGAACCTATGTATATCAGGCAATGCGTGTGACCGGAGCCGCAGATCCGACCCGTCCGCAGAGCGAGACACTCGAAGGAAAACTTCCGCAGAAAAAACTCGTAAGAGAAGCAGCACACGGCTACAGCTCCTATGGAAACCAGATCGGTCTTGCAACCGGCTATGTCAAAGAAGTTTACCATCCGGACTACGTGGCAAAACGTATGGAGATCGGAGCCGTCCTTGGAGCAGCACCGCGCCGTGCCGTTGTCCGTGAAAATTCCGATCCGGGCGATATCATCATCCTGCTCGGCGGCCGTACTGGAAGAGACGGCTGCGGCGGTGCAACCGGTTCCTCCAAAGTACATACGACAGAATCCATCGAGACCTGCGGTGCAGAGGTACAGAAAGGAAACGCACCGACTGAGCGTAAACTGCAGAGACTGTTCCGCCGCGAGGAAGTCAGCCTTCTGATTAAAAAATGCAACGACTTCGGTGCAGGCGGAGTTTCCGTTGCCATCGGCGAGCTGGCACCGGGCCTTAAGATCAATCTGGACAAAGTACCGAAAAAATATGCCGGCCTCGACGGAACCGAGATCGCCATCTCCGAGTCCCAGGAGCGTATGGCCGTTGTCATCGACCCGAAAGACCGTGAGCAGTTCCTGAAATATGCCGCAGAAGAGAACCTGGAGGCAACCGAAGTTGCAGTCGTAACCGAGGACCCGCGTCTGGTACTCTCCTGGAGAGGAAAAGAGATCGTCAATATTTCCCGTGCATTCCTGGATACCAACGGAGCACATCAGGAGAATGATGTCTTCGTAGAGATTCCAAAAGCAGAGGACACCCCGTTAAAAAGAAGCGGTGACATTGCCGACGTGAAAGAAAAATGGCTGTCCACCCTGTCAGACCTCAACGCATGCTCCCAGAAAGGTCTTGTCGAGATGTTTGACTCCTCCATCGGAGCAGCCAGCGTGCTGATGCCGTACGGTGGAAAATATCAGCTGACTGAAACTCAGGCCATGGTTGCAAAAGTGCCGGTTCCGGATGGAAAAACCAACACCGTTACCATGATGAGCTACGGCTTTGATCCATACGTATCGAGCTGGAGCCCGTATCACGGAGCAGTCTATGCCGTAACCGAGTCCCTGTCCCGCATCGTGGCAGTCGGCGGCGATTACAGCAAAGTCCGCTTCACCTTCCAGGAATATTTCCGCAGAATGACTGAGGATCCGCACCGCTGGAGCCAGCCGTTCGCAGCACTTCTTGGTGCATACGACGCACAGATGGGCTACGGCCTGCCGTCTATCGGAGGAAAAGACAGTATGTCCGGTACCTTCAACCATATCGATGTACCGCCGACACTCGTATCCTTCGCGGTTGACGTTGCAAAATTAAAAGATGTAGTATCTCCGGAGCTGAAAAACACAGGAGACAAACTCGTGTGGATCCACCTTCCAGTCGACGCACATCTGCTTCCAGAGTACGAAGGCGTCATGGAAACCTACAGAAAACTGCATGAGGATATGCAGAACGGCCGTGTGAAAGCCGCTTATGTCGTAGACCGTCAGGGTATCGCAGCAGCCGTATCCAAGATGGCATTCGGTAATGCTCTCGGCGTAACCATCGAGCACAATGTAGACGAGAGAGATCTCTTTACTCCATATATTGCAGATCTGATCTGCGAAGTTCCGGCTGAAAAAGTCGGAGAGCTGGCAAGCACCTACACCGTCATCGGTGAAGTGACAGACAAACCGGTTCTTTCCTATAAAGACACCGAAATCACCATCCGCGAGGCCGTTTCCGCATGGAACAAACCGCTGGAAAAAGTATTCAAGACCGTATCCGGTGCAGAGCTTCCGGAGGTAGATGCCCTGAATGTGGCAGCAGCAGACGAAAACGGAATTGTTGCAGACAGCTGCTATCAGGCAAAGAGCATCCACGTATGCTCCCACAAGCTGGCACAGCCGACCGTATTCATTCCGGTCTTCCCGGGAACGAACTGTGAGTATGACAGCACCAGAGCTTTCGAGCGTGCCGGTGCAAAAGTTATCACTCAGGTATTCAGCAATCTTTCCGCAGAAGACATCCGCGGTTCTGTCGATGCCTTTGAAAAAGTCATCAACCAGGCGCAGATCATCATGTTCCCTGGCGGATTCTCCGCAGGTGATGAGCCGGATGGATCAGCAAAATTCTTTGCAACCGCATTCCAGAATGCGAAGATCAAAGAAGCTGTTACCAAACTGCTGAATGAGAGAGACGGACTTGCCCTTGGTATCTGCAACGGATTCCAGGCACTGATCAAACTGGGACTCGTTCCGTACGGTGAGATTCTCGGACAGACGGAGGATTCCCCGACTCTGACCTTCAACACTATCGGACGCCATATTTCCAAGATGGTTTACACGAAGGTTGTGACCAACAAATCCCCATGGCTGGCAGGCGCCGAGCTTGGCGGTGTTTACACCAACCCGGCATCCCACGGAGAGGGACGTTTCGTAGCATCGAAAGAGTGGATCGACAAGCTGATGGCAAACGGCCAGATTGCAACCCGCTACTGCGATGTCAACGGAAACCTGACCAACGACGAGTACTGGAATGTCAACGGTTCCTACTGCGGAATCGAGGGTATCACCAGCCCGGACGGCCGTGTCTTTGGTAAGATGGCACACGCAGAGCGCCGCGACAACGGCGTAGCAGTCAACATCTACGGAGAGCAGGATCTGAAGATCTTTGAGTCCGGTGTTGCTTACTTTAAATAAAATAAAACCAAAATAGAAGATTCCCGCAGAGAGGAAGAAAGCTCCTTTCTGCGGGAATTTTTTGTCAGAAACAGTAATTTCTGATTTCGAAAGAAAAAATTTGATTATGCGCCGCGGTGCAGTTATAACGCAATATTTTGCTTTATTAACAAAAGTAATAAGGTCAAATAGTAGAAATATTCTGAAAAAACGAAAGATTTCGATAGTCTCAACACATTACATATATGACGGGCCCGGAAGAGAAGGACAGCGAAATAACAGGAGGGAGAAAGAAGTGTATGAGACAAGAGAAGGAACGATTTTTTCAGATCATATTCGAGGAAAACAGTCATGTGCTGTTCCGTTATATCTGCGGTCAGTTGAACAATGACCGGGAGACGGCGAAGGATGTGCTGAACGATGTATGGGAGGTATTGGTGGTAAAATTTGAAACCGTTGCCGATCTCGAAGGAGAAGAGATGACGAAATGGCTGTTCTGTGTGGCAAAAAACAAGATCAAGAATCAGCGCAGAAAACATTATTATCAGAATGAAGTTTCCTATACACAGTATCAGAAAGAGAACAGAAATGAAGGGGAGGCGGCCGCGACAGCCGAGATTGAGGAACGAATGGTGATGCAGAACTGCATCCAGAACCTGAATCCGATGGATCAGCGCATTTTCTGGGGGAGAGCATATGGATTCAGCTACAAAGAGCTCAGCGGATTCTGCAAGAAAAGCGAGCAGGCGCTGCAGTGCCAGTACAGCCGCGCAATCAAGAAACTGCAGGGAATGATGAGTCAGGAAATCAGTCTGACGAGAGCGTAGAAAATGGAAATGGTATGCAGCGGAAACCTCAACTCTTACAATCCAAAAACAATAGAAATATCTAAAAAATTCTCTGCAGGAGAATATCCTGTGTCTAAAAATAAAGTGTTACCGTTTACATATCAAAAATCCGTTTTCCTCGTTGTCGTGGCGCGGAAATTGTGTTAAAATATTTTTAGAAAATTCACACGATGTGCGAGAAGGCAGAAAGGATGAAAACAACATGAAGGATGAGTACGTAGCCTATGTAGGCACTTATACCCATGGAAGCAGCATTGGTATTCATTTATATGATGTAAATGTAGAAGAAGGCACTCTGACAGAGCGAAAAGTCATACCGGTCAACAACTCTTCCCACATTGCCCGTTCCTTAAACGGCAAATACCTGTATTCGATTGCAGATGAAGGCGTTGCAGTGTTTGCAGTGGAGGATGACGGAGACCTGACCCCGATCAACAAAGTAGACATCGACGGCATGCGCGGCTGCTATCTGTCGGTGGACAAAACCGGAAGATACCTGTTCGTGGCAGGCTATCATGACGGAAAAGTAACCGTTGTACATACCCATAAGGACGGCCGCCTCGGAAGTCTGATGGACGGCGTGTTCCACAAGGGCCTTGGCAGTGTGGCAGAGCGTAACTTCCGCCCGCATGTCAGCTGTGTCGTTCCTACACCGGACAACAAATATGTCTGCGCAGTCGACAACGGCATTGACCAGATCAAAATGTACAAGCTGAACACACAGCGTGACCGCCTGAAACTGGTGGATATCCTGCGCTGTGAGCGTGAATCCGGTCCGAGAGAGATCGTTTTCAGTGAATCCGGAAAATACGCGTATGTCATTTACGAGCTGATGAACAAAGTCGATGTATTCAGCTACCGTGATACGGGAAACGGACCGGAATTTGAAAAACTGCAGTCGATCAGCACCACATCCGCGAACGTGGACCAGGCGCACGACGCTGCATCCGGCATGTGCCTTTCCCCGGATCACCACTACCTGTTTACTTCTACAGCCGGAGACAATACCGTAGCAATGTTCCATATCGACCCGGAGACCGGCTGCATGGAGAAGAAGTTTGCACTTCCGATCAGCGGCGAATATCCAAAGGATATTGCAATGTTCCCGGACGGAAAACATATCGCAGTGGCAAACCATGAGTCCAACACGATCACAACATTTACCGTTGATTATGAGAAAAACGTGCTGGTTCAGAAAGGCCGCCCGATGAAAGTGGAGACGCCGAACTGTATTCTGATTACGAAAAAAGGCGTTCACTAAAAAATAACGCAAAAATGCCTGCAGGAAGAACTGTATCCCGCAGGCATTTTTTGTGTTGAAGCCAGAAAGAAGCAGTCCGGCCTTTATTTCTCGTCCAGAGCCCAGACTTTCTTTACATTGTCCAGTTTGGCGCTCATGCCGACGAGCAGTGCGTCCGCCAGGACAAGAGCGGTCATGCATTCCACGACAACAACGGCGCGTGCAACGATGATCGGGTCGTGGCGGCCTTTGATTTCGATGGCAATATTTTCGCCGTCTTTGTTGATGGTCTGCTGGGAAGCAGCAACGGACGGGGTCGGTTTGAAACCAGCCCGGACAACGATATCGCTTCCGTCGCTGATACCGCCTAAAATACCGCCGGCGTGGTTGGTCAGCTTGACAATGGAGCCGTCCGCATTTACATGGAAGGCATCGTTATTGGTAAGCCCGGTAGCTGTGCAGACCGAGAAACCGTCTCCGATTTCCACGCCTTTTACGGCGCCGATGGAGACGAGTGCTTTTGCAAGGTTGGCATCGAGCTTTTCAAACACCGGATCGCCGACACCGGCCGGCATATGGTGAACGACACATTCGACCACACCGCCGACGGAATTTTTTTCCGCCATGGCTTTTGTTAAAAGCTCGGAAGCCTTTTCGGCAGCCTCTGCATCCGGCATATTCAGGGCGTTATTCGCGATTTCAGCGGTATCAAAAGACTGGATTTCCACGTCACCGATGGAGCGGGTGTAGGCGGAAACGGTGATGCCAAGCTCAGAGAGCATTTTTAAGGCAATGGCACCTGCAGCCACGCGTGCGATCGTCTCGCGTCCTGAGGAGCGTCCGCCGCCGCGGTAGTCGCGGAAACCGTATTTTGCATCAAACGTATAGTCGGCGTGGCCCGGTCTGTAATAGGAAGCAATGTCGCTGTAATCTTTGGAATGCTGATCCTCATTCCATACCACCATGGAAATCGGGGTACCGGTCGTTTTTCCTTCGAAAGTGCCGGATAAAATCTGAACGGTATCGGATTCTTTCCGTTTTGTGGTAAAGCGGTTCTGTCCCGGCTTCCTGCGGTCGAGGTAAAACTGAATATCCTCCTCGGAAAGCGAAAGGCCGGCCGGCACTCCGTCCACAACAACGCCCACGCCTTTTCCATGAGACTCTCCCCAGGTGGTCAGTCTGAAGATGGTACCAAATGATGATCCTGCCATATATAAAGTCCTCCTGAATTTTTTCGTATATTTATAAAATAACTGGAAAAGATTTCTAATAAATTATACCGGAAAGTAAAACATTCGTAAAGCTCTTTTTCGGAGACGAAATTCACCGTTATACCGTTTGACAAACGAAAAGGCAGCACGTATAATGAGAATGTATTTTCGGGCAGTGAAAGCCGGTAAAATAAAACAAACAAAAAGGAAGAGTGTGCATGAATTTTTTAGACAAAATGGAGCGAAAATATGGGAGATACGCGTTAAGCCATCTGACGATGTACATTATCGTAACGTACATTGCGGGATATATCATTGCGCTTGCGGCTCCCATCATGAGACAGTATCTGACGCTGGAACCATATTATATTCTGCACGGACAGATCTGGCGTCTGGTGAGCTGGATTCTGATTCCGCCGAGCAGCCTTGATATCTTTACGATCATCATGCTGTTTTTCTATTACTCAATCGGAACAAGCCTTGAGAGAGCCTGGGGAGATTTCAAGTATAATGTTTACATCTTTTCCGGCATTCTGATGACCATTATCGGTTCCTTCCTGCTGTATGGAATCTTATATGCAGTCAACGGATATCCGTCGCTGATGGGAACGGCATTCAGCACTTACTACATCAGCCTCTCGATTTTCCTTGGCTTTGCGATCAGCTTCCCGGATATGCAGGTACTGCTGTATTTCATTATTCCGATCAAAATCAAATGGCTGGCATACCTTGACGTAGCGCTTCTCGCCTACAGCATGATTACCAGCATCATGAGCGGAAACTGGGCAGGATGTGTTGTTATTCTTTGTTCCCTTGCAAACGTCCTTGTGTTCTTCCTGATGACAAGAAAAGGAAAACGCGGCTCTTTCCAGCAGAACAGACGCCGGAAGGAATTTAAAAAGGCCGTTTCAAGAGGCGAAGCCGAATACCGCAATCCGAACGGGATCACAAAACACAAATGTGCGATCTGTGGCCGGACCGAAAAAGATGATCCGAATCTGGAGTTCCGTTTCTGTTCCCGATGCAACGGAAACTATGAATACTGCCAGGATCACCTGTTTACGCATGAACATGTAAAATAAAGAAGGAGAGAAAGTATGAGAAGAACGAAAATTGTCTGCACCATGGGACCAAATACCAACTCCCGTGACCTGATGAAAAAACTGATTGAAACCGGAATGGATGTTGCTCGTTTTAATTTTTCTCATGGAGACCACGATGAGCAGAAAATGCGTATGGATATGCTGAAAGAGCTTCGAAAAGAGCTGAAAACTCCTGTGGCAATCCTTCTGGACACCAAAGGACCGGAAATTCGTACCGGCGTTTTAAAAGATGGAAAAAAAGTGAATCTGGTAACCGGACAGACTTTTACCCTGACAACCGTTCAGGAGACCGGAGATGAAAATCACTGTTCTGTCAGCTACACCGGCCTTACGGAAGATATCAAAGAGGGAGATACGATTTTGATCGATGATGGTCTGATCGGTCTGCGCGTAGAAAAAGTAAATGCACCGGAAATTGTCTGTACCGTAGTAAACGGCGGCGAGCTCGGAGAAAAAAAGGGCGTGAATGTACCAAACGTTTCGATCAATCTTCCGAACCTCACGGAGAAAGACAAAGGAGATCTTCTTTTTGGTATTGAACAGGATATTGATTTTGTTGCAGCTTCCTTTATCCGGAATGCAGAGGCAATTAACGAAATCCGTGAGTTCCTTGTGGCAAACGGAGGAGAGCATATTGATATCATTGCCAAGATCGAAAATGCGGAGGGTGTGCAGAACATCGACAGCATCATCGATGCGGCAGATGGTGTGATGGTTGCAAGGGGAGATCTTGGTGTAGAGATTCCGGCGTGCCAAGTACCGCATGTACAGAAAATCATCATTGAAAAATGCAATCATAAATACAAACCGGTTATCACAGCAACCCAGATGCTGGATTCCATGATCCGGAACCCGCGTCCGACCCGTGCAGAGGTAGCCGATGTTGCGAATGCAATTTATGATGGAACGGATGCGATCATGCTCTCCGGCGAAACAGCAGCCGGAAAATATCCGATCGAGGCAGTTACCATGATGGGAGAGATTGCCGAGCAGACGGAGCGTTATCTGAAATTCGAAGACTACCGCGATGGAAAAGCGCTGGAAGGAAAGCTAAATGTTTCCGCAGCAGTCGGAAGTGCAGCCGTTTCTATGGTAGAACACATCAAAGCAGCCTGCATTGTGACTCCGACGATGTCCGGTCAGACTGCAAGACTGATTTCCAACCTTCGTCCGAGCGTACCGATTTACGGCGTTACCCCATATGAATGGGCAAGAAGAAAAATGCAGCTCTACTGGGGCGTTCGTCCGGTGACCGGATACGAGGAAGATTCTACGGAGAACATCATTTCCCATGCTATGTATATGGTGCGCCGTGAGGAGCTTGTAGAACGTGGCGATATGGTTATTTTTACGGCCGGAGACCCTGCTACTAACGAGGTGACGGGTGAAGGATATATGACAAACATGCTTCACATTATTCAGGCAAAATAAGCAGAAGAAGGAGACAAAAGAGAATGACGAAGAAGCCTTTTGTAACAAAAGAAAAACTGGAAGAAATCGCAGCAGCAGTACCAACTCCGTTTCACATTTACGATGAAAAAGGAATTCGTGAGAATGCGAAAGCGGTAAAGGAAGCTTTTTCCTGGAATCCGGGATTTCGTGAGTATTTTGCTGTAAAAGCGAACCCAAACCCGACACTGATCAAAATGCTGGGTGAATATGACTGCGGATGCGACTGCTCTTCTTACACGGAGCTGATGCTTTCCGATGCGATGGGATTTGAGAAAGATAAAATCATGTTTTCATCCAACGTAACACCGGCTGCAGAGTATCAACTGGCTGCAGAGCTTGGTGCGATCATTAACCTTGATGATATTACGCATATTGATTTTCTTGAGAAAACATTAGGCTACATTCCGAAGAAAATCTGTTGCCGTTATAACCCGGGCGGACTGTTTAAAATCAGCACCGATATTATGGACAATCCGGGAGATGCCAAATACGGTATGACAACCGAGCAGATTTTTGAGGCATTCCGCATTCTGAAGGCAAAAGGGGCAGAAGAGTTCGGCATCCATTCCTTCCTTGCAAGTAATACCGTAACCAATGATTACTACCCAGTTCTGGCAAAAACACTGTTTGAGCTGGCTGTAAAGCTGCAGAAAGAGACGGGCGTGAAGATTAAATTCATCAATCTTTCCGGCGGCGTCGGAATTCCGTACAAACCGGATCAGGAAGGCAATGACATCCGCGTGATTGGCGAGGGTGTACATAAAGTGTACGATGAAGTTCTCGTTCCGGCCGGCATGGGCGATGTTGCAATTTACACGGAAATGGGCCGTTTCATGATGGGACCGTACGGCGGACTCGTTACCCGCGCCATCCATCAGAAACACATCTACAAAGAGTACATCGGCTGTGATGCCTGCGCGGTCAACCTGATGAGACCGGCTATGTACGGCGCTTACCATCACATCACGGTGATGGGAAAAGAAGATCAGCCGTGCGACCACAAATATGACGTAACAGGCTCTCTGTGCGAGAACAACGATAAATTCGCGATCGACCGCATGCTTCCGGAAGTGGAAGTCGGAGACCTCCTCTTCATCCACGACACCGGCGCACATGGATTTTCCATGGGATACAACTACAACGGAAAATTAAAATCTGCAGAGGTTCTGTTAAAAGAGGACGGCAGCTTTGAAGTCATCCGCCGCGCAGAAACCCCGAAGGACTACTTCGCTACACTGGATGGAACACCGGAGTATGAGAAGATGTTTGGAAATAAATAAGAAATAACAACAGTAAAACCCCTTTCAAAAAGAACCATGCGGCAGATGGCCGGTTCTTCGAAAGGGGTTTTCTTTCTTTCAAAAGCTGTTTTTTTGAAGGGAAGACAATAAAAAAGATCTGCATCAACGTTCGTTTTTGCAGATCTTTTTTAGCTATGCCGCTGGCCGGACTCGAACCGGCACGGTTATTCACCGCTTGATTTTGAGTCAAGTGCGTCTACCAATTCCGCCACAGCGGCAGTGTTCGTAATCAGAACAAGATATATTTTACCATAAAAACAAGAAGGACGCAAGAGAAAAAAATGGAATAATTATCATAAAAACTTTCTAAAAAAGATTGACGAAAGGAAAAAATAGAAGTATAGTGTAGATAGTTTAGTACCATACTAAATTTTACATCATAAGTTCAAATAACGATTTATCGAAAACGCCATCGTTAGATGGTCCACAGTGTGTGGAACGAAAACTGTTGTCTTCATAGACAGCAGTTTTTTTGTTGTCTAAAATTAGAAATGAAACATGGTTATGATTCAGTACTGTGAGAACAGCAAGAACCAGGAAGTAGAATTGTTGAAAATAGGAAAGAAAAGATGTAAAAAATCAAAATATATGGTAAAATTAGATAAAATGTAGAAAATGGAGGAAAGAACAGATGAAAGGGGAATATTATCTCGGACTTGATATGGGAAGCAGTTCGGTTGGATGGGCTGTGACAAATGAGAAGTACGAAATTTTGCGCGCACATGGAAAAACACTTTGGGGTGTACGGCTATTTGACAGTGCACAGACTGCAGAAGAGAGAAGAGGGTTTCGGACAGCAAAACGAAGATTGGATCGTCGTAATTGGAGAATAGAATTGCTGCAGAAAATTTTTGCGGAAGAAGTAGAAAAGATAGATGATGGATTTTTTCGCAGAATGAAAGAGAGTCGTTACTGGCCAGAGGATAAGCGTGACAGGCAGGGAAAGTGTCCGGAACTTCCCTATGCATTGTTTGCGGATGATGATTACACAGACAAAGAATATCATAAACAGTTTCCAACCATCTATCATCTGAGAAAATGGTTAATGGAAACTGACGAAACGCCTGATATTCGCCTGATATATCTTGCTCTGCATCATATGATGAAACACAGAGGCCATTTTCTATTAAACGGAAATATCGAACAGGTAAGAGAATTTCAGACAACATTTGAACAGTTCCTTGAAGCAGTGCGGGCAGAAGAACTTGGCTTTTCTTCCGAGATTGGAGTGGAAAGAAGCAAGGAAATAGAGGCAATTTTAAAAGACCGAACATTGACCAAATCTGCGAAAAAGACAAAAGCAGTAAAAGCAATGCGGGCAGAAACATCCTGTGAAAAAGAGTGGCTGGGATTGATTACCGGTGGAACAGCAAAACTGGGAAATCTGTTTGGGGAAAAACAGATGGATACACTGGAACGGCCAAAACTTTGCTTCGCAGATGCAGGTTATGAAGAATACGCTGGAGAGATCGAAGCAGAGCTGGGAGAAAAATATGTATTAATTGAACACGCAAAAGCAGTGTACGATTGGGCTGTTCTGGCTGATATTTTGCAGAACTATTCTTCTCTTTCAGAGGCAAAAGTGGCACTTTATGAAAAGCATAAAAAAGATCTGAAAGATCTGAAAAAGCTGGTCAGAGAGAATCTTTCAAGGGAAGAATATCAGAGACTGTTTGCAAAAAAGGATGAAAAAGCTAATTATTATGCGTATATCAAGGCACCAAAACAATGTAGTCAGGAAGACTTTTACGGTTATCTGAAAAAGAATATTCTGGGCAAGATATCAGATGTGACGAAAGCATCCTGCATGCAGAAGGAAATGGAAATGGGAACGTTTCTTCCGAAACAGACTGTAAAAGACAACAGTGTCATTCCATATCAGATTCATTTATATGAATTAAATGCAATCCTGAAAAATCTGGAAGATAAAGTTCCGCTACTGAAAGAGAATGGAGAGAAGATTCAAAAGATTTTCACATTCCGCATTCCGTACTACGTAGGACCCTTAAACGGAATTCGAAAAAAAGGGGAGAAGAGTAACTGGGCGGTACGAAAAGAAGGCAAAATATATCCATGGAACTTCGATGAGATGGTAGATTTGGAAGCAAGTGCAGAGCAGTTTATTCGAAGAATGACGAATAAATGTACTTATCTGCCAAGTGAAGATGTTTTACCAAAGTATTCTCTGCTGTACAGCAAATACGAAGTTTTAAATGAATTAAATAATCTGCGTTTGGATGGAGAAAAGATATCTGTAGAGCAGAAACAGAAAATATATGAAGAAGTATTCCAGAAAAGCAGAAAGGTTACACAGAAAAAACTGAAAAACTATTTAGTGAAAGAAGGAATTACCGGAAAAGAAGTTGAAATTACCGGAATTGATGGTGATTTCAAGAGTTCTCTTACGGCATACCATGACTTTAAAGAGAAATTAACAAATCTGTCACTGAACCAGGCGGAAAAAGAATGCATCATCCTGAACGTAACGCTGTTTGGAGATGATAAAGCGATACTGAAACAGAGATTAAAGAAACTGTTTCCGGAGTTGACAGAAAAACAAAGAGACAGCATAAGTAAACTGCCGTATCGTGGTTGGGGAAGACTCTCAAAAGTGTTTTTGGAAGAGATGGAAGCACCGGCACCGGAAACGGGAGAGGCATGGTCTATTATTCGGGCTTTGTGGGAGACGAATGACAATCTGATGCAACTGCTTAGCGAAAAATATTTGTTTGCATCGGCAATCGAAGAAAAGAATGGAAACGAACAGAAAAAACGGGATATTTCGTATGAATTAGTCGAGGAGCTTTACGTATCACCGGCAGTGAAGCGGCAGATTTGGCAGAGCCTTTTGATTGTAAAGGAAATCTGTAAAGTGATGGGAAACCCACCGAAACGTGTTTTTATAGAAATGGCAAGAGAAAAAACCGATCAGGGAAGAACCTCTTCAAGAAAAAAGAAACTGCTGGAACTTTATAAAAAATGTAAAGCGGAAGAAAAAGACTGGATAGATGAGATTGAAAAGCGTTCCGATGCGGAAATGAGAAGAGACAAGCTGTATTTGTATTATACGCAAAAAGGAAAATGCATGTATTCCGGTGAAACAATTGAACTGGAGGAATTGTGGGATAATCAGAAGTATGACATTGATCATATTTTTCCACAGTCCAAAGTGATGGATGATAGCCTGGATAACCGGGTACTTGTAAAGAAAAAGTGTAATCAGATGAAAGAGGATAAATATCCGATCGATGAAACAGTTCGGAAAAAAATGCAGCCATTCTGGAAATCTTTAGTGGATGCCGGATTGATCAGTGAAGAAAAATATAAACGGCTGATAAGAGGAAATGGATTTGAACCGTCTGAATTGGCTGGATTTATTTCCAGGCAGCTGGTGGAAACTCGTCAGAGTACAAAAGCGGCAGCAAGTATTCTGCAGCAGGTGATCCCGGATACACAGATTGTTTATGTAAAAGCGCCAACCGTTTCAAAGTTCCGTAAGGATTTTAAATTTCTGAAGGTACGGGAGATGAATGATTATCATCATGCGAAGGATGCTTATTTGAATATTGTCGTTGGCAACGCATATTTTGTAAAATTCACATCAAATCCGATTCACTTCATTAAGGAAAATCCGGGAAGAAGTTATAATCTGAAGAAGATGTTTGAACAGGAAAGAATTGAACGAAACGGAGAAATTGCCTGGGAAGGCGGGAACGGAACCATTGTGACAGTCCGAAAGTTTATGGAAAAGAACAACATTCTTGTGACGCGAAGATCGTATGAGGCAACAGGTGCATTGTTTGACCAGCAGATTGTCAAAAAAGGAAAAGGTCAGGTTCCGATCAAGAGCAGTGATGAACGGCTTTGTGATATACAGAAGTATGGAGGATATAACAAAGAGGCGGGAGCTTACTTTGTACTGGCAGAATCGGAGGGCAAAAAGGGAAAGAAAATACGAACAATCGAGTATGTGCCGATTCGTCTGAAAAAGGAAATTCAGAAGTCAGAAGAAAATATAATTCGGTATCTGGAAGAGGAAAGACAGTTAAAGAATCCGCGAGTGCTGGTGCCGGAAATCAAAATAGATACTCTGTTTTGTGTGGACGGATTTTATATGTGGGTTTCCGGAAGATCAGGGGATCAGCTATTGATGCAAGGTGCAAATCAGCTGGTACTTTCCCAGGAAGAAACAGAAATACTGAAAAAAATAGTACAGTACGTGGAACGTAAAAAACAGAATAAAGAACTGAAAATTTACGATTCCGACCATTTAGAAGAAAAGAAGGTGGTGATGCTGTATGAAACCTTTTTAAATAAATTAACAAATACGGTATATGCAAAAAAACTTGGAGCACAGGCAAAGACATTAACGGAAAAAAGAGAAAAATTTAAAGAATTATGCATAGAAGAAAAGTGTATCGTTTTGTATGAAGTTTTACATTTTTTCCAGTGCCAGAGTGCTGCCGCTGATTTGAAATTAATTGGAGGATCTGGAAGAGCAGGAATTTTGTGTCTCAACAAAAATATAACCGATTGCAGTCGAATCGAAATGATTCATCAATCGCCAACCGGTATCTACGAGCAGACAGTAGACCTGAATGCATTATGAGCTGGCGGATTGTGGTTATTTCCAAACGGGCAAAGCTGGACTATCAGCTTGGTTACCTTGTGGTGCGAAATGAGGAAGTAACAAAAATACATTTAAGTGAAATATCAACCATTCTGATTGAGTCAACAGCAGCAACAGTCACAACAAGTCTGCTGGCAGAGCTGACAAAAAAGAAAATAAAAGTGATTTTTTGCGATGAAAAGAGAAATCCATCGTCGGAACTGGTTGGGTATTACGGAAGTCATGATACCAGCAATAAAATCAGAAAGCAGATTCAGTGGAGCCGGCACAGTAAAGAAGCGATCTGGACAGAAATTGTGACGGAAAAAATACGAAAACAGAAGGAACTGTTAAAAAATATGGGAAAGGAAGAAGCGGGTCTGTTAGAATCATATTTACAGGAGATTGGCTGGAACGATGAGACAAACCGGGAAGGGCATGCGGCAAAGGTATATTTTAATGCATTGTTCGGTATGACATTTACCAGAACTGCGGATTGTCCGGAAAATGCAGCGCTGAATTACGGATATAGCATTTTGTTGTCTGCGTTTGCGAGAGAAATTGTAGCGAGCGGTTATATTACACAGCTCGGACTCTTTCATGATAATATGTTTAATCAGTTTAATCTGGCGTCCGATTTGATGGAACCGTTCCGTGTTCTGATTGACCGGGAAGTAATCCAAATGCAGAGGAAAGAATTTACGCATGAGGAAAAAATACAGTTGGTCAATGTATTAAACAACGAAGTCATGATAGACGGGAAAACACAGTATGTGAATAATGCCATAAAAATTTACTGTAAAAGTGTATTTGATGCCTTAAATGAGAATGACAGTGCATTGATCCGGTTTTATGGCCTATGAGTTATCGTTTTATGAGAGTATTGGTACTGTTTGATCTTCCGGTGCTGACGGGCGATCAGAGAAGAGAATATGCGAGATTTCGAAAGTTTTTATTGAAAAGCGGATTCCTGATGCTCCAGGAATCCGTATACTGTAAGCTTGCGTTAAATACAACTGTAGTGAATGGAATCGTGGATCAGATTCATAAAAATAAGCCGGAAGAAGGTCTGATACAGCTTTTAACGGTGACTGAGAAGCAGTATGCGAAAATGGATCTGATTGTTGGGAACGTAAAGAGTGAAGTGTTGAATACGGATGAAAGGCTGGTGATTTTATGAAACTGGTACATGTGGACTTGGAAAAACCTATTGCGATTCATCGGAACTGTCCCACGGAATGGATTATAGAATCACCGGAGCTGTTTTTAAAATATGTGGAGCAGCTGCAAAAACAAAATCAGGGAGAGAAGGGAAATTTCGTACTTTCTAAAGCTGACACAGAGCTGAATATGAAAAGAGATGTGGAATTGGTATTAACGCCCTTTTCTCTTGATTTTGCGGATCACAGAATACAAAAACGGTTATTTACAGAGCTGGTCAAAAGTGCGCAAAATGAAGAAATGTTTCTGGAAACGCAGAGAATTATTGCGGAACTGAAGAAATACATCTATCAATTGGAAGCTGTCAGTGGGTACGAATTGGAACAAAATGAGGAAATCGATTTGAGCGCACTCCTAAAATTGATGGGAGTTCAGACAGAAACCGAAAAAGAGATGGGGCTTCTGGAAAAATTAACGCAATATATCAAAGTTATGGCCGAACTTCTCCAAAAAGAACTGGTGATTTTGGTCAATATTCGATCCTATCTGAACGAAACACAAATAAACAAACTCTCCCAAATGGCATGCTACTATGAAATATCCTTGCTTTTCATAGAAAATATACAAAGGGACTTTTCGAATCAGAGAGAATATTATATAATTGACAAAGATGGATGTGATGTCTATTAATATCCATCGGATGTTTGAGTACCTGTTTTGTGCAGATGAAAGCAGTTCATTTTTAAATTTGAGGTTTGAGAATGATGTAAAAATGTATGGTACTCAAACTGATAGATTGCCATACCTAATACCTCCATGGTTTGAGAATGATGTAAAAATGTATGGTACTTAAACAGGTTCTAATATTATTCCACTTGCAGGAAAGTTTGAGAATGATGTAAAAATGTATGGTACTCAAACTGAGGACGATTTCTATTCTGCAGGCATGAAGTTTGAGAATGATGTAAAAATGTATGGTACTCAAACACCCTGTCCAGAAAAGCCTTCATCGACGATGTTTGAGAATGATGTAAAAATGTATGGTACTCAAACATCAGGAACAAACGTGAAAGTCGAAAACCAGTTTGAGAATGATGTAAAAATGTATGGTACTCAAACTACTGTATATGGTGCGAATGATGGTTTTAAGTTTGAGAATGATGTAAAAATGTATGGTACTCAAACCTGAAAACGTCATATGACGGCGTAAAAGACGTTTGAGAATGATGTAAAAATGTATGGTACTCAAACACGATTTGAGCGCGTAAATGACAGCTTCTAGTTTGAGAATGATGTAAAAATGTATGGTACTCAAACCGCTCGCTGCTCACTATCCATCACCGCCTGTTTGAGAATGATGTAAAAATGTATGGTACTCAAACTTTCCACCTCCCCTAAATCTGTAAGTAATGGTTTGAGAATGATGTAAAAATGTATAGTACTCAAACATTTTCAGGGCAAATTCTGCTAAATCGTACGTTTGAGAATGATGTAAAATTTATTTTTGTGAACAACAAGAATAGATAATTCAAAATGAAATATTCAGAAGACAGTATGAAATCGACTTAATTGTCTTTTTCTTGCTGTCTTTTTCCTTGTCTCAAAGCGCCGCACCATGTATAATAAAACCACAAGAATTTCATTTCATAGTTTTTACAGGAGGAACCTGAATCATGATCCTTGCAATAGACATCGGCAACACGAACATCGTCCTTGGGTGTGTGGAAGGGAAAAAAACATACTTTATCGAAAGACTCTCCACGGACAAGGCAAAAACAGAGCTGGAATACGCAGTCAGCCTGAAAAATGTACTGGAACTGTATGAGATTCCGGTGGAGCAGATCGAAGGAGGTATCATCTCTTCCGTTGTTCCGCAGGTGACAGAGCTCTGCCGGAGTGCGGCAGAAAAAGTGATTAAAAAGCCGGTCAAAGTTGTCGGCCCCGGTGTGAAGACCGGACTTAATATCAAACTGGACGACCCCGCAACGGCAGGAAGCGATCTTGTTGTTGTAGCAGTAGCAGCGCTGAATGAATACACATGTCCGCAGATTGTTATCGATATGGGAACTGCCACGACGATGAGTGTACTTGATCAGAAAGGAAGCTTCATCGGAGGCGTGATTCTTCCGGGACTTCGTACTTCGCTGGATGCTCTCGTATCAAATGCCGCGCAGCTTAGCCAGACCAGTCTGACAGCACCGAAAAAAGTCATTGGCAAAAATACGCTGGACTGTATGAAAGGCGGTATGATTTATGGAAACGCTGCCAGCATCGACGGCATGATCGAACGGATGGAAGAAGAACTTGGCTGCAAATGCACGATTGTGGCTACCGGAGGTCTGGCGAAAGCTGTGATTCCGCACTGCAGACATGACATCATCATCGATGAGAATCTGCTCCTGAAAGGTCTTCAGATCATCTACGAGAAAAACAGGTAGGGAAACCGTTTGTTGACAAAGTTTGCGAATTGTTATAACATATGTATAACAAAACGATACGAGAAAGCAGGGTGTAACTATGTATTATGAGACAATACAGATCGATTTCAACAGCGATGAAGCGATCTATATCCAGCTGAGAAATCAGATTATTCTGGGTATTGCCACTTCCAGAATTCAGGAAGGAGATACTCTACCTTCGGTAAGACAGCTCGCAGACAATATCGGAATCAACATGCATACCGTAAATAAGGCCTACAGCGTACTCCGGCAGGAGGGGCTTCTTTCGATTGACCGAAGAAAAGGAGCCGTTATCTCTATCGATGCGGATAAACTGTATGCCATGCAGGAACTGCGCGAAGATCTGCAGGTGATTCTTGCAAAAGCCGTCTGCAAAAATATATCAAAAGAAGAAGTACATCAGCTTGTAGATGAAATTTACAGCAATTACGCAGACGAAACATGAAGGAGACAATAGTATTATGAGAGAAGGATATACCAGTCAGGCAAAAAAAGCACTGGCATATGCGGTTAGGGCAGCTGAAAAATGTGGACATAATTACGTAGGAACCGAACACCTTCTGATCGGACTTCTGAACGTGGAGGATGGCACAGCAGGCATGGTGCTTTCTGAGTTTCACGTAGATGCCGGACAGCTTACCGAACTGATTGACCGTCTGATTGCACCAGGCGGAAACACCGTGACCGAATCCCGACCGGGCTATACTCCGCGGGTACGCAGAGTGCTTGAAAATGCAGAAGCGGAGGCAGCGCGTTTTAAGAGCAGAGCTGTGGGAACCGAGCATTTGCTGATCGCAATCTTAAAAGAAAGTGACTGTGTTGCTACCCGTTTGCTTTTTACCATGGGGATCAACATTCAGAAACTATATGGAGCAATCCTTACTGCCATGGGCGAGGCACCGCTGCAGGGCGGTGCAAGCGGAAATGCAAATACCGGCCGCGGACCGCAGACAAGAGGTGGAGCGCAGACCAGCGAAACGCCGGCACTGGACCAGTACAGCCGGGATCTGACTGAGCTTGCGCGCGAAGGAAAACTCGATCCGGTTGTCGGCCGTGGGCAGGAAATTGAGCGTGTCATTCAGATCTTAAGTCGCCGGACAAAAAACAACCCGTGTCTGATCGGAGAGCCGGGTGTCGGAAAAACGGCGATTGCGGAAGGTCTGGCGCAGCGGATTGCCCTTGGCATTGTGCCGGAAACGATCCGCGATAAGCGAGTTGTTGTCCTTGACCTTTCCGGAATGGTAGCCGGAAGCAAATACCGCGGTGAGTTCGAAGAGCGTATCAAACGTGTCGTCAAAGAAGTGACGGACAATGAAAATATTCTGCTGTTCATCGATGAACTTCACACCATCATCGGGGCCGGCGGTGCAGAGGGAGCACTCGATGCATCCAATATCTTAAAACCGTCCCTTTCCCGCGGAGAAATTCAGCTCATCGGTGCAACCACGCTCGAAGAATACCGTAAATACATCGAAAAAGATGCCGCATTGGAGCGCCGTTTCCAGCCGGTCAAAGTAGAAGAACCGACGGAAAGCGAAGCACTTGATATCTTAAAAGGCCTGCGCCCATACTACGAACGCCACCACGGCGTGGAAATCACCGATGAAGCACTGGAAGCAGCCGTAAAAATGAGCGTCCGCTACATCAACGACCGTTTCCTGCCGGATAAAGCCATCGATCTGATCGATGAGGCATCCGCAGGCGTACAGCTCGCCGGCTATCAGGTGCCGGACAACATGGCAAAAGAGGAGCAGACACTGTTCGAAGTACAGAAAGAAAAAGAATCCGCGATCAGTGCCGGCGATTTTGAGCAGGCAAAAGAACTGCAGGCGCGCCAGCAGGAGCTCGAAAAAGATCTGGAGCAGATCCGAAAACGCTTTGAACGCCGTTGCAAAAACAAAAAACTGCAGGTAACAGAAGAAGAAATCGCAAAAACCGTATCCACCTGGACGAAAATTCCGGTACAGCGTCTCGCGGAAGGAGAATCGAAACGTCTGGCAAGACTGGAGCAGACACTCCATAAACGCGTTGTCGGCCAGGAAGAAGCCGTGACAGCTGTGGCAAAAGCCGTAAAACGAGGCAGAGTCGGATTAAAAGACCCGAACCGTCCGACAGGATCCTTCCTGTTTCTTGGACCGACCGGTGTCGGAAAAACAGAACTTTCCAAAGCACTCGCCGAGGCAGTTTTCGGTACAGAGCAGGCCCTGATCCGCGTCGACATGTCGGAGTACATGGAGAAACACAGCGTCTCCAAACTGATCGGATCCCCTCCGGGATACGTCGGCTACGAGGAAGGCGGCCAGCTCTCCGAAAAAGTGCGCCGCAACCCGTACAGTGTGATCCTGTTTGACGAGATCGAAAAAGCGCACCCGGATGTCTTCAACATTCTGCTGCAGGTGCTTGATGATGGCCATATCACCGACGCGCAGGGCAGAAAAGTTGATTTCAAACAGACCTGCATTATCATGACATCCAATGCCGGAGCACAGAACATTGTAGCGCCGAAACGCCTTGGATTCCTTTCGACAGAAGATGAGCGGAAAGACTACGAATACATGAAGGGCCAGGTGATGGAAGAAGTCAAACGGATGTTTAAGCCGGAATTCCTGAACCGAATCGACGAGATTATTGTATTCCATCAGCTTACCAAGGCGGATATGAAGAAGATTCTGCAGATTCTGCTCAAAGATCTGGAGCGCCGCTGCAAGGAGCAGATGGACATTGAATTGAAAGTCCGTGACACCGTGAAAGAATATCTCGTGGAAAACAGCTTCGACAGCAAGTACGGTGCCCGCCCGTTAAAACGCGCGATCCAGAGCAAAATTGAGGATCCGCTCGCAGAAGCCATCCTGAACGGAGAAGTGAAAAAAGGCGATACCGTTGCGGCTGGAATGAATAAGAAAGAGATTACATTTAAGGTTCTTGAGAAAAAATAATATAAAATTCCATAAATTATATGGTAAAATCTTTTTGATTATGGTATGATTTTCACAAAGAAACGAAACACCACAAAAGACAAGACCAGGAGGGCATTTACAAATGTCAGTAGTAAAAGAATTAATCCGCACAGAGGCAGACGGAGGCATCAGCTTCGGAGATTATGAGCTTGCGGCAAAGGCAAAAAAATCTGATTTTGAGCACAGAGGAGATCTGTATAAAGTAAAAACCTTTAAGGAAATCACAAAGCTGGAGAGAAACGGACTGTTCGTATACGAATCCGTTCCGGGAACCGCAGTTACCGATCTGAACGTATTCGACGACGGCATGACCTTCAAAGTAGAAGGACCGGAGGATGCACAGATCACCGTTGAAATGGAAGCAGAGACCGAATACAAGGTGCTGCTCGACGGCGTAAACGTTGGCCACATGACCACAAATCTCGGCGGAAAACTTTCCTTCAGCGTAGAGCTGGAAAAAGCAGAGGATGTAGCAGTAGAAATCGTAAAAGCATGATGAAATAAGAAAAGAAGGCTGTCGCAGAACGTGTGCGGCAGCTTTTTTTGACAATTATAAGGGAGACACAACTATGGCAAAAGCAAAAAAAACAGCCTTTTTCTGCCAGAACTGCGGATATGAGTCAGCAAAATGGATGGGTCAGTGTCCGGCGTGCAGAGAATGGAATACGTTTGTGGAGGAACCGATGGCGGCCAAAACACCGGCGGGAAACCAGGGGCTCGGAAGCCACAGCGCAGCGGGCAGAAAGCCGGTGCATCTGACGGAAATTTCAACAGGAAAAGAAGAGCGTATCCCGACGGGAATCGGAGAACTCGACCGGGTGCTCGGCGGAGGAATTGTGCCGGGTTCCCTGACACTGGTCGGCGGCGATCCGGGAATTGGAAAATCCACACTCCTTCTGCAGGTGTGCCGCATGCTGTCCACAGCAGGACATCAGGTTTTATACATTTCCGGCGAGGAGTCCCTGCGCCAGATCAAACTGCGCGCCGTGCGGATCGGAGAATTTAATGAAAATCTGTCCTTGCTCTGTGAGACGAATCTTGACATTATCCGCGCCGTCATGGAAAAAGAGAAGCCGGAGATTGCCGTCATCGACTCGATCCAGACCATGTATAACGAAGAGGTCAGCTCCGCGCCGGGCAGTGTATCCCAGGTCCGGGAATCGACGAATGTGCTGATGCAGATTGCAAAGGGAATGGGAATTTCGATCTTTATCGTCGGTCATGTGACAAAAGACGGTAATGTGGCCGGCCCACGTGTGCTGGAACACATGGTAGATACCGTGCTGTACTTCGAGGGCGACCGTCATGCGTCCTACCGGATTCTGCGCGGCGTCAAAAACCGTTTTGGTTCTACAAATGAGATCGGCGTCTTCGAAATGCAGACAGAGGGACTCGTGGAAGTGAAAAATCCATCGGAATACATGCTGAACGGACGGCCGGAGGGAGCTTCCGGTTCGGTTGTCGCATGCTCCATGGAGGGAACGCGCCCGATCCTGATCGAGATTCAGGCACTGGTCTGCCACAGTAATTTCGGAATCCCGCGCCGCACCGCAGCAGGATGCGATTTCAACCGTGTGAACCTGCTGATGGCAGTGCTGGAAAAACGCGCAAGAGTCAATCTTTCGACAAGCGATGCCTACGTCAACATCGCAGGCGGAATCAAGATGAATGAGCCGGCGATTGATCTTGGCATCGCACTTGCCGTCGTATCGAGCTACAAAGATCAGGTGATCGATGAGAAAACGGTCGTATTTGGCGAGGTCGGCTTAAGCGGTGAGGTCCGCGCCGTCAGCATGGCGGAACAGCGTGTACTGGAAGCAAAAAAACTGGGCTTCGAGCGGGTGATTTTACCTGCTGTCTGCATGAAGTCCGTGGAGAAAATCGGTGGAATCGCACTGATTCCGGTGGAAAATATTCAGGATGCGATTCTGCGCGTGGGGAAAAATTAGAAGGAAGTTGTGGAAAAAGGACCGGCGTGTGATGCGTACGGTCTTTTTTAAAAAATTCAGATAAAATATAAAATATGCAGAATTAACTATATTTTTCTAAAAATAAGAAAATTCGAAAAAAGGTGTTGACTTTTGCTTTGGGCGGTGTTATTATAACTAAGCTGTCAGTGAGAGCTGATGCGAATGAGTTTCTTTGAAACAGAAAAATCTAGTTCGGAGCCGGGTGGCTGCCGCGGGTTGGAAAAACTGCTTCAAAAAAACCTGAAAAAAGTTCTTGACAAAAGCAAACGAGTTTGATAAAATGAACGAGTTGCTGATCGAGAGAACAGCAAAGAAGTTCGAAAGAGCTTCAAAAAATAAATTAAAAAAGTTCTTGACAAAAGCAAACGAGTTTGATAAAATGAACGAGTTGCTGATCGAGAGAACAGCAAAGAAGTTCGAAAGAGCTTCAAAAAATAAATTAAAAAAGTTCTTGACAAAAGCAAACGAGTTTGATAAAATGAACGAGTTGCTGATCGAGAGAACAGCAAAGAAGTTCGAAAGAGCTTCAAAAAATAAATTAAAAAAGTTCTTGACAAACGAAAAGTTCTGTGATAAAATAAACGAGCTGATCCGAGTCGGAACGGCAGAGATCCT
>NZ_QUIM01000012.1:0-297 GCF_003480245.1 Blautia sp. AM42-2 | reverse complement strand
AGATCCTTGATAATTAAACAGTGAAACACATCCTCGAAAGTTCTGAATAAGTAATTCAAAACGATCGAAAGATCCTTTAAAACAGTAAAAGGGATAAATTAGCTAGTATGTTGATTTTGAACTTGGAACAAATCTTTTATCAGAGAGTTTGATCCTGGCTCAGGATGAACGCTGGCGGCGTGCTTAACACATGCAAGTCGAGCGAAGCGGCTGAATTGATTCTTCGGATGATTTTCAGTTGACTGAGCGGCGGACGGGTGAGTAACGCGTGGGTGACCTGCCCCATACCGGGGGATA
>NZ_QUIM01000011.1:0-111989 GCF_003480245.1 Blautia sp. AM42-2 | reverse complement strand
TGAATTACTTATTCAGAACTTTCGAGGATGTGTTTCATTGTTTAATTATCAAGGATCTTTGCCGTTCCGACTCGGATCAGCTCGTTTATATTACCACAGAGCTTTTCGTTTGTCAAGAATTTTTTTGATTTATTTTTTTGAAGTTTTTTTAACTTCTTCGCCGTTCTTTCGATCAGCAACTCGTTTATTTTATCAAACTCATTCGCTTTTGTCAAGAACTTTTTTGATTTATTTTTTGAGATTAGTTTTTTCAAACCCATCACTAACTCTGCTATCTTATCAGATGTGAAGCTGTTTGTCAAGAACTTTTTCCACAAAAAATATCATTTTGTTTTTGGCTTTTAAACGGAGAAGGAGGGATTTGAACCCTCGCGCCGGTTACCCGACCTACACCCTTAGCAGGGGCGCCTCTTCAGCCACTTGAGTACTTCTCCAAATGCCTAAATATAAAATGATATGTGCGGTCACTCATTCGTGACGCATGGTTTATTATACAAAAACCTTACGTTCTTGTCAACCCGTTTTTTCGAATTTTTTGTTTTTTTCTTACTATTATAGAAAATATGCCTTACAGAACCCAAATCAGCCCCCCAGAATAGCAGAAAAGAGCGCATATCACGCTCTTTTCTGAAACCGCTACGCGGTTACGACGGCTTCAATTCTCTTCTTTACCATCTCGGCAATCTCTGTTGTCTTCATTCCCTGGTATTCCTCGTATGGGATCGGGTCGAGAAAATGGACTTCTACCGTTACGGGACGGACGGTATTGGAGTCAAACGGAACAAAACAGTTTTTTAACGCAACCGGCACGATCGGGCATTTTGCTTTTACTGCGATCTTGAAGCTGCCGCTTTTAAACTCCAGCAGCTGGTTTCCCTTTCTGCTCCTCGTTCCTTCCGGAAACAGAATGACGTTTTTGCCTTCTTTTACGACATCGGCCGCCTCATTGATAACCTGCATTGACTGCCGCAGATTCTCCCGGTCCATAAACAGCGCGTGGATGCACGCAAAGACCTGTTTTAAAAACGGAATATGCTCTACCTCTTTTTTGGCAACAACTGTAAAGGTACGCGAGCACGCTCCTGCGATCGCCAGCACATCGTACAGTCCCTGATGATTCGGATACATCACAAAACCGTCCTGCTCCGGAAGATTTTCTGCTCCATAGGATTCCACAATGACGTTTCCGCCTTTGTTCGCCCGCTGTACAACAAAGCGCAGCATTTTAAAGTGCTCTTCCAGACTGTACTTGTCCGGATGCGCTGCATGGTAACAGAGCCGGCACCACATCCACGGAACCAGAAGCAGATTCCGCAGCACCATCAGTAAAATTCGTTTCATGTTTTTCTCCCCTTCCCCAAACGAGCAAAACGTGCCTGAGCTTTTTTCTCTCAGGCACGTTTTGCGACGCTGTATTATTCCTGCGTTTTCTCAGAATCCGTTTCGTTCTCTTTCTCCGAAACCGGAGTCTCCTCGGACGCCTCTTTGTCTCTTACTTTTGCAATGCTGGCAACCTTGATTTCGCCGTCCACATCCATCAGCTTAACGCCGGATGTGATCCGTCCCATCACAGAAATGCCGGAGCATGGCGTACGGATGATGATTCCCTCTGTGGTGATCATCATGATCTCATTATCCTCGTTGACCGCCTTGGAACCGATCAGGTTTCCGGTCTTTTCGGTAATCTTATAGCATTTGACACCCTTGCCGCCGCGGAGCTGTACGGTAAACTCTGCCATCGGCGTCCGTTTGCCCATGCCGTTTTCGGATACGACAAGGAGATAGTCTCCCTGCGTGCAGATCTGCATGCCGACTACTTCATCGCCGTCCAGAAGGTTGATGCCGCGTACACCCATGGAAACACGGCCTGTCGTACGCACATCGTTTTCCTTAAAGCGGATACACTGGCCGAATTTCGTTACCAGAATAATCTCTTTCTCGTTATCAGTTGTCTTAACTTCAATCAGTTCATCATCATCGCGGAGCGCAATGGCAGCAAGACCCGTTTTTCTGACGTTCTCGTACTCTTCGAGCGGCGTCTTCTTCACCAGTCCCTTTTTCGTTGCCATAAACAGATAATGGCCCTTCTCATATTTGCGCATTGGAATAACAGCGGTAATCTTCTCTCCCGGCTGCAGCTGGAGAAGGTTGACAATCGCCGTTCCTCTTGCGGTTCTGGACGCCTCCGGAATCTCGTATGCTTTCAGACGGTAGACTCTTCCCGTATTCGTAAAGAACATCAGGTAATGATGGGTCGTCGTCATCAGAAGCTCCTCGATGTAGTCGTCCTCGATGGTCTGCATGCCCTTGATTCCCTTGCCGCCGCGGTTCTGGCTGCGGAAGTTGTCAACGGTCATACGTTTGATATAGCCCAGTTTCGTCATGGTGATGACGGTATTCTCGCGCGGAATCAGATCCTCCATGGAGAGATCGTACTCATCAAAGCCGATGGAAGTTCTTCTGTCATCGCCGTATTTTTCGGATACGGTCAGAATCTCCCTGCGGATAACGCCAAGAAGCACCTTGCGGTCTGCGAGGATGGCTTTTAACTGCTCGATGCGCGCCATCAGCTCTTTGTACTCGTTCTCGAGCTTCTCCCGTTCCAGACCGGTCAGAGCGCGCAGACGCATGTCTACGATTGCCTGGGCCTGGGCATCACTCAGATCGAAGCGTTCCATCAGGTTCTTCTTTGCCTCTGCCGCATTCGCGGATGCACGGATGATATGGATCACTTCGTCAATATGGTCAAGCGCTTTTAAGAGTCCTTCCAGAATATGGCTTCTCTCCTGCGCTTTGTTCAGGTCGTATTTCGTTCTTCTCGTCACAACCTCTTCCTGGTGCTGCAGATAATACGTCAGCATCTCCAGAAGGTTCATGACTTTCGGCTGATTGTTTACCAGTGCAAGCATGATCACACCAAAGGTATCCTGCATCTGGGTATGTTTGTACAGCTGGTTTAAGATGACGTTTGCATTGGCGTCGCGGCGCAGTTCGATACAGATGCGCATACCCTCACGGTTGGAGTGGTCCGCAATGCCGGTGATGCCATCGATCTTTTTATCTCTTACCAGCGCGGCGATGTTCTCGATCAGGCGCGCCTTGTTTACCATGTACGGGATCTCGGTTACGATGATCTCGCTCTTTCCATTCGGCAGTGTCTCGATGTTTGATACCGCACGAACACGGATTTTACCGCGGCCGGTACGGTAGGCCTCGTCGATGCCGCGGGTGCCGAGGATTTCTGCTCCGGTCGGGAAGTCAGGGCCTTTTACAATGCCGAGAATCTCCTCGAGATCTGTCGTACGGTCCTCCTCGATGATATTATCAATAATTTTTACAATGGCACTTACCACCTCGCGCAGATTGTGCGGCGGGATGTTCGTTGCCATACCGACTGCGATACCGGAAGTACCGTTTACCAGAAGGTTCGGGTAGCGGGCCGGCATAACAACAGGCTCTTTTTCGGTTTCATCAAAGTTCGGGGCGAAGTCTACGGTGTCTTTGTTGATATCCGCCAGCATCTCCATCGAGATTTTGCTTAAACGTGCCTCTGTGTATCGCATAGCCGCAGCGCCGTCGCCGTCGACGGAACCAAAGTTTCCATGGCCGTCCACCATCGGATAACGGGTTGCCCAGTCCTGTGCCATGTTGACGAGTGCTCCGTAGATAGAGCTGTCGCCGTGCGGGTGATATTTACCCATCGTATCACCGACGATACGCGCGCACTTACGGTGCGGCTTATCCGGCGTATTGTTCAGTTCACTCATGGAGTACAGAATACGTCTCTGTACCGGCTTTAAGCCATCGCGGACGTCTGGAAGTGCACGGGATGCAATTACGCTCATCGCGTAGTTGATGTAGGATTCCTCCATCGTGTCTTTCAGATCGACCTCGTGAATTTTATCAAAAACATTATCTTCCATCTTTTCCTCCACTTCAGTTCACAGGACTTTTTAGATATCCAGGTTGTTTGCGTATTTTGCTCTCTCTTCGATAAAGTCACGGCGCGGTTCTACCTTGTCGCCCATGAGCGTATTGAAGGTAAGATCAATTTCAGAAGAATACTCTTCATCGAACACAACGCGGCGCAGAACACGGCGTTCCGGGTCCATGGTGGTCTCCCAGAGCTGCTCCGCATCCATCTCTCCCAGTCCTTTGTAACGCTGGATCTTATTATCTCCGCGTCCGATCTCATTGAGGATCTGATTCATCTGATCGTCGTCGTATGCGTACCATACTTTTTTGTTTTTCTCAATCTTGAACAGCGGCGGCTGTGCCAGGTAAACGTGGCCCTGTTTGATCAGCTCCGGCATGAAGCGGTACAGGAACGTCAGCATCAGCGTGTCGATGTGCGCGCCGTCGACATCGGCATCGGTCATGATGATGATCTTGTCGTAGCGCAGTTTGGTGATATCGAAATCATCGTGGATTCCGGTTCCGAATGCCGTAATCATCGCTTTGATCTCGGCATTGGCATAAATTTTATCGAGACGTGCTTTCTCTACATTCAGGATTTTTCCACGCAGAGGCAGGATCGCCTGCGTTGCACGGCTTCTCGCGGATTTTGCGGAACCGCCCGCGGAATCTCCCTCGACCAGGAAGATCTCACAGTTTTTCGGATCCTTGTCGGTACAGTCTGCCAGTTTTCCAGGCAGGGACATACCGTCCAGTGCGGATTTTCTTCTCGTCAGGTCACGCGCTTTTCTTGCAGCCTCTCTCGCACGCTGGGAAAGCAGGGACTTTTCAACGATCGTTTTTGCGACAGCCGGGTTCTGCTCCAGGAACAGCTCGAGCTGGGTGCTCACGATATTGTCGACTGCTCCTCTCGCCTCGCTGTTTCCAAGTTTCTGCTTTGTCTGGCCCTCGAACTGCGGCTCCTCGATTTTGATGCTGACAATCGCCGTCATACCCTCGCGGATATCCTCTCCGGTCAGGTTCGGTTCGCTGTCTTTTAGCAGTTTATTTGCTCTTGCATATTCATTAAAGGTTTTCGTCAGCGCATTCCGGAAGCCCACGATATGGGTACCGCCCTCCGGCGTCGTAATGTTGTTGACGAAACCGTACGTATTTTCCTGATAGGAATCGTTGTGCTGCATCGCAACCTCAACGAGAACGCCGTCTCTTTCTCCCTCGCAGTAGATGATGTCCGGGTAGAGCGCCGTTTTGCTCTTGTTCAGGTAGCTGACAAACTCTTTGATACCGCCCTCGTAGTGGAATGCTTTTTCCACTACCGGATCCGTGCGCAGATCGCGCAGAACAATGCGCAGTCCCTTGGTCAGAAATGCGGTCTCGCGGAGTCTTGTTTTTAAAACGTCGTAATCATAAACCGTCTCCTCGAACATCGTGTCATCCGGCAGGAAACGGACCTCGGTACCTGTTTTTTCGATCGGACAGGTATCGATGACCTCCAGCTTATTCATGGTTTTTCCGCGCTCATACCGCTGGAAGTAAACCTTTCCATCGTGATAAACGCGCACCTCAAGCCAGTTGGACAGCGCATTTACAACGGATGCACCAACGCCGTGCAGACCGCCGGATACCTTGTACCCTCCGCCGCCGAACTTTCCGCCTGCGTGCAGCACCGTAAAGACAACCTCAACGGCCGGAAGGCCCGACTTATGATTGATGCCGACCGGAATACCACGGCCGTCGTCGATGACGGTGATGGAGTTGTCCGGGTTAATCGTAACGTCAATATTTTTGCAGTATCCTGCCAGTGCCTCGTCTACCGAGTTGTCGACAATCTCATAGACCAGATGGTGAAGTCCCCGTGCGGAGGTACTGCCGATATACATACCTGGGCGCTTCCGTACGGCTTCCAGACCCTCCAGAATCTGAATCTGGTCTGCACCATACTCTGTCTTTTCCATGTTCTCTGTACTCATTTAGATTCCTCCTGTTTCTTTGTGAAACACAGATCCCTCGACCACCTGGAATACGCTGTTTGCCTCAAAATGATTTTCGACAAACTCGTCCAGTCCGGTACAGGTAATCAGTGTCTGTATGCTGTGAATGCTCTGCAGAAGATAATTCTGCCGACTGCCGTCCAGTTCCGACAAAACATCATCCAGCAGTAAAACCGGTGTATCGTGAATTTCCTCCTCGACCAGACGGATCTCCGCCAGTTTCAGCGAAAGCGCCGCCGTCCTCTGCTGCCCCTGGGAACCGTATTTACGGATATCAATGTCGTTGACCCGCACACAGAAATCGTCCCGGTGCGGCCCGGTGTAGGACTGTCCGAAACGCAGATCACGCTCTCTTCCGGCTTTTAACTCTTCGGAAAACGCTTCCTCGGACACATTCGGTTCATAAGTAATCAGAATCTGCTCCTTTCCTCCGGTCAGATTCTGATGGATCTCGGATAAAATATCATTCAGGCGGCTGATAAACTTTTTCCGCTCGGAAATAATGCTTGTTCCATAGCGGACCATCTGCTCATCCCAGATCTCGAGCGTATCCGCCATTCTGCCGGAAAACGAAATCTCTTTAAGCAGCTTGTTTCTCTGCGCCACCACTTTATTATAATTGGCAAGCTCGATCATGTATAGTCTTGACAATTGACAAATTTCGCTATCCAGGAAACGCCGGCGCTCCGCAGGACCGTTTTTGATGATATTCAGGTCCTCCGGAGAGAAAAACACAATATTTACAATGCCAAAAAGTTCCGACGCTTTGCGGATCGGAACTCCATCGATGGCGATTCCCTTGGATTTATTTTTTTTCAGATGCATATCGATTTTATGCGTGCTGCCGTTCCGCTCCACCATCATCCGGATATGGGCTTCCTCCCGGTCAAACTGGATGATTTCGCGGTCCTTGCTGCCGCGGTGCGATTTTGTCGTACCCGCGAGATATAAAGCCTCGAGAATATTCGTCTTTCCCTGGGCATTGTCGCCGTAGAGAATATTCGTTCCGGGGCTGATATTTATGCATAAACTCTCATAATTCCGATAGTTCTTCAGTTCTAAAGATTTGATATACATGAGCACTCGTCCGTGAAAAATCAGCTTAAGTTTTTAAGCCTTATTTTTTAATTTGTATCTCATTTCCATTGTAGCAGACAACATCTCCGTCATAGAGCTTGCGGCCGCGGCGGGTATCTACTTCACCGTTTACGGTCACGCAGCCGTCCTTGATGACGAGCTTTGCTTCCACGCCGTCTTCTACCAGAGCCGCAGCTTTTAATGCCTGGCCCAGTTTGATGTAATCTTCACGCAGCGTAATAATTTCCATTTTTTCCTCCTGCACTGCCGTGCCTTTTCCTCACGTAAGTTCGCAGTTTTCAACCTGTGTGGCTGTAAAACCGCTGAAAGTTCTTTCAGAAAAGGTTCCGGCAGATTTCAAACTTATGTGACTTATCTCACGGAATTGAAGTTTACCGGCAGAATCAGATAGATATAGCTCTCTTCTTCGTTCCGGATAAAACATGGAGCCTTCGGGTTGACCAGATAAATCGAAATTTCCTCGTCGTCAATAACACGAAGTGCATCGATCAGGAATTTCGGGTTAAAACCGATCATAATATCCTTGCCTTCTTTGTTGATATCGATCTCTTCTTTCATGGAACCCATCGCGGAGTTGATCTGCAGTTCCATCGCTCCATCCTGGATGTCGATGATGATCGGTTTTTTGTCGCCTTCTTTGACAAGAAGCGTCGCACGGTCGATACAGCTTAAGAATTCTTTTTTGTTGATCGTCACTTTTGTCTCGTAATCACTCGAAAGCATCTGGTCGATGCGGAAATATTCACCGTCGATCAGTCTGGAAACGACCGTTGTATCATCGAACTTGAACATAATATGGTTTTCCGAGAAGTAAATATCAATCTGATCATCCATCTCGCCGGACAGAATTTTGCTGATTTCGTTCAGGGTTTTTCCCGGAACAACGACTTTTCGGTCCGGATACGAATCTTTCAGCTCAATTCTGCGGATCGCAATACGGTGTCCGTCCAGAGATACGACGCGAAGTGTGTTATCTTTGATTTCAAAAAGCTCACCGGTCATCAGTTTGTTGTTCTCATTGGCTGCAATGGAGAAAATGGTCTGACGGATCAGTTCTTTTAAGGTGAACTGGGAAATGGAAACACAATCGGAAGTTTCGAGAATCGGCAGATAGGAAAAATCTTCTCCTGACTGTCCCGGAATGTTGAATTTTGCTTTTTCACACGTAATCGTGGTTACCAGATTTTCATCTGTTTCTATTGTAACCTGATTATCCGGAAGTTTTCTTACGATCTCAGAAAAAATCTTTGCATCCAGAGCAACAATACCGCGTTCCAGAATCATACCTGTGACGATGGTTTCGATTCCGAGTTCCATATCGTTGGAGGTAAATTTGATCACGTTGGAAGATGCATCAATCAGAATGCATTCCAGAATCGGCATGGTTGTTTTACCGGAGACAGCTTTCATAGCGATACCAACGCTTTTTACAAGGTCTGCTTTGTCAAACACTAATTTCATAATTGTGGATAACTCTCCTTTCCTCACTGTTTGGTGAGTCTGCTTATAAAGAAAAAATATAGTAAAAATCCGTAGTCTTAGTCGTAGGGGCTGTGGATATGTGGAAAACCCCGTCAAGAATGCGGAAATACTGGAAAAATCGATCTGTATAACTCTGTGAATAATCGAACGTGAACCTGTGTATGAAATGTTGATAACTTCAGGCCCCAAATTTGTCCACAATTCATCCACAGGCTTTCCACATCGGTTTGTGTATAAATAAGGGCCTGTCAACCGATGAGTTTCTTCTTATATAAATGTAAATCAGTTTTAACCGTTTTGACAGAGTTACAAAGGCTCCGCCTATTTCGACGGGTTGATCTTCTTCTTTAAGATGTCTACCGTGTTGCGGACACTGTCTTTAGCACTCATTTCCTTTTCGATCTTCTCAATGCCGTGCATGACAGTGGTATGATCGCGGTCGCCCATCATTTTTCCGATTCCGGTCAGCGGGGCATCGAGCATTTCGCGGCACAGATACATTGCGATCTGGCGCGGGAATACGATTTTGCTGCTCCGCTTGCTGCCGACAATGTCGGACGGCGTAATATCGAAGTGATCTGCAACGGTGTCGATGATAAATTCCGGCGTGATCACCTTCTTCTCGTTCGGGGAGATGATGTCGCGCAGCACCTGCTCTGCAAGATCAATGTTGATTTCACGTTTTTCAAGGTTTGCGTATGCAATGATTTTGTTGAGAGCGCCTTCCAACTCACGGATGTTCGATTTAATATTGGAAGCGATGTATTCGATCACATCGTCGCTGACGGAATAGCCGTCTAATTCCTGTTTCTTTCGGAGAATGGCGATTCGCGTCTCATAATCCGGGCTCTGGATATCGGCAAGGAGTCCCCATTCGAAACGGGAACGGATGCGGTCTTCCAGGATATCCATGTCTTTCGGGGGACGATCCGAAGAAAGGATGATCTGTTTGTTGGCGCCGTGCAGCGTATTGAAGGTATGGAAAAACTCTTCCTGCGTGGATTCCTTTCCTATAATAAACTGCACATCATCGATGAGAAGTACGTCGATATTGCGGTATTTCTCACGGAATTTGGTCATTGCGGTGTTGTTGCTGTTTCGGATAGCCTCGATGACTTCATTGGTAAATTCTTCACTCGTTACGTAGAGAATCCGCGAAGACGGGTTCTTCTGAAGAATAAAATGTGCGATCGAGTGCATCAGATGGGTTTTGCCCAGTCCAACACCACCGTATAAAAACAGCGGATTGTAGATTTCTCCCGGGGATTCGGCCACGGCGAGAGAAGCTGCATGGGCAAATTTGTTATTGCTGCCGACCACGAAGGTATCAAAGGTATACTTTGGATTCAGGTTCGGCACATAGAGATTTTTCTGGACGGGAGCAGGCGCTTTTTCCTGTTTCACTTCTTCCGGAAGAATAAAGCGGATCTCATAGTTGACACCTGTGATTTCCGCGATTGCCACTTTAATAGGAAGAGTATATTTTTTGCTCACGTAATCGAGACCCATTTTTTCGGATGGAACCAGGATTGTGATCAGATTGTCCTCAACCGAATGGATCGTAAGTGGTTCAATCCATGTAGTAAAGGAGATCTCAGATAATTCGTGCTCGTCCCGCACTCTCTGCAGTATTTCTTTCCATTTATCTTGTACGATTTCCATGCTTTTTCTGTCGCTCCGCTTCTATAATCATTGCTTTTTGGGGATAACTTCTGTCTGGAAAACGAAATTTTCCCCGAATAGTCGCATTTTTACTTCTATATGATATAATAAAATGCCGTTTTATTCAACCCAAAAATGTGGATAATTATTTTTTTATCCACAGAATGTGTAAAAAATTTTCCTGTTGATGAAATGGAGGATAGTTTGTGGATAACAGGGAATCTTATGTTGATAAAATTGTGGATAGAGGGCTGGAAAAACCGAAATGTGTAAAGTCTGGAAAACTTATATACACATTATACATGGCGTAAATACTGGAAAAATTGGAAATGCCCACAGGTTGTACACAGCAAAACCGAAAGTTATCCACAAGGTTATCCACAGATTGTGGATAATGTTGATTACGGTTACAAGATATCGTGTGGAAAGCACAAAAATCGAACTGGTATTTGTACGCGTGCGGCGGACAGTGTGGATAAGTTGTGGATAAACCGAAAATCAGCACACGGAAGGCACGGGCAGCGGCAGACCGGAAAACCGCGTCAGAGCGGCATTTTTTCCGAAAAAAACTGCGAAAATTATTGATTTTAGGGTTGACGAAATGGGGGTTTATGAATATAATTGAAATGATGTTTTCTGTCATACATGTAGTGAAATACTGCCTTGCAGGCAGTTATTGATTAGAATTTAAAGGAGGTGCCTTATCTTATGAAAATGACATTTCAGCCGAAAAAAAGATCCAGAGCTAAAGTTCACGGATTCAGAGCAAGAATGAGCACAAAAGGTGGAAGAAAAGTTTTAGCTGCAAGAAGATTAAAAGGAAGAAAAAAATTATCAGCATAAAACCAAAGGCCGCATAAAATTTATGTGGTCTTTTCTTCTATCTAAAGCTATTCAATGAAAAGAAAATTTAGACAAATCATGAAGGAAAGAATGGATTCATGAAATATTCGGAAAGCCTGAAAAAAAACAGAGATTTTCAGCTGGTTTATAAGCAGGGAACATCGTTTGCAAACCGATTTCTGGTCATGTATGTGAAGAAAAATCAGCTGGGACGGAACCGGATTGGAATTTCAGTAAGTAAAAAGGTGGGAAACAGCGTTGTGCGCCACCATCTGGCGAGACTGATCCGGGAGAGTTATCGTCTGCATGAAGAGGAATTTCAGTGTGGAATGGATGTAGTTGTGATCGCAAGAGTTAATGCAAAAAACTGTACGTATTTCGAGATAGAGGGAGCAATTTTGCATCTGGGAAAACTACATCATATATTAAAGGAAACAGAAAAATGAAGACGGTATTGATAAAAGGTATCCGGTTTTATCAGAAGTACCTGTCTCCTCTGAAGAGGGTGCACTGCCCTTATACGCCGACCTGCTCGCAGTACGGGCTGGAAGCGATTCAGAAATATGGTGCTTTCAAAGGAAGTCTGCTGGCATTATGGAGAATACTGAGATGTAACCCGTTTTCACACGGAGGTTACGACCCTGTGCCGTAGATAAATAAGGAGGAAAAGACGTTTTGGATATCGTACTGAGTAAGTCAACGTGGCCGATTATCGGGTGGGTATGCCAGATCCTCGGCTGGCTGATCAATGGAATTTATTTTTGCCTGGAAAAAATTGGAATTCCGAACATCGGTATTGCGATTATTCTGTATACGATTATCATTTATCTCGTTCTGACGCCGCTTCAGATCAAGCAGCAGAAGATGTCGAAGATGATGAGCGTAATGCAGCCGGATCTGCAGAGAATTGAAAAGAAATATCAGAACAAAAAAGACCAGGCTTCTCAGATGAAAAAATCTGAAGAAACCATGGCAGTTTATCAGAAATACGGTGTCTCCCCGACAGGAAGCTGCAGTACACTGCTGGTTCAGATGCCGATTCTGCTTGCACTGTACCAGGTTATCTATCATATTCCGGGATATATCGGAAGTGTCCGCAATGTATTCCAGGGACTGACAACACAGATGATGGGTGTATCAGGATATTCTGACATCCTGACACAGTTTATCACAGATAACCGTGTTACCATGTACAGTAAAGTAAGTGAAACATTAACCGAAAATAACCTTCTGGACATGTTTTATGTGCTGAAACCGTCCCAGTGGACGAAGCTGGCCGATATCAGCGAGTTCTCCGGTATTGCGGATACCATTACAAAAACCGCCGCGGAGTCCAAGCATATTAACATGTTCCTTGGATTTAATATCACACAGTCTCCGATGGATGTCATCCGCGAGGGTATGGCAAACGGATCTGCTCTTCTGATTGTAGGAGCAATTCTGGTGCCGGTTCTGGCATGGTTTACCCAGTGGCTGAACTACAAGCTGATGCCGCAGGCACCATCTTCCAACAACGGAAATAAGACAGCAAATTCCATGGAAAATTCCATGAAGACCATGAACACGGTAATGCCTGTTTTCTCCGCATTTATGTGTTTATCGTTCTCCATCGGTATTGGTATTTACTGGATTGCAGGTGCGCTTGTTCGAAGCGTACAGCAGGTTGTGATCAACCGTCATATGTCCTCGATTGACATGGATGAGGTGATCCGCAAAAATCAGGAAAAAGCGGCCAAGAAGAGAGAAAAAGCCGGCCTTCCGCCGCAGAAAATCACACAGGCTGCAACGCAGAGTGTGCGTAATATTCAGGTACAGGAGAACGAAGAGCCGTCTGCTGAGGAAAAAGAGGCAGCAAGAAAGGCTTCGACTGAGTATTACAACAGTAATCAGGAATACCGCGCCGGAAGCATCGCTGCGAAAGCAAACATGGTAAAACAGTTTGATGAAAAGAACAGCAAAAAGAAAAAATAGGGGGTAAATCTTTATGGAGTTTATCGAAGTATCCGCAAAAACAGTGGACGACGCTATTACAAAAGCCTGCATTGAGCTTCAGGCTGCCAGCGATAAACTGGAGATCCAGGTCATCAGCGAAGGCAGTTCCGGATTCTTTGGAATCGGAAGTAAACCGGCTGTGATTCGTGCCGCTGTAAAAGCCGCACCGGAAAAAGAACCGGAAGCACCCCAGAAACCAGAGAAAAAAGAGGCAGCTCCTGCACCGGTAAAGGAAGCGCCGAAAAAAGAAGCTGTAAAGAAAGAAACGGAAAGAAAATCTGCTCCGCGTCAGGCAGAAACTGCAAGACGCTCCGAGCCAAGAGAAGAGCGTGAAGTAGTTCAGAGAACAGACGAGGAAATCGCCCAGATCAAGGCAACGGCACTTGAGTTCTTAAGCGGTGTATTCAAAGCCATGGAGCTCCCGGTTGAGATCCAGATGGAGTATAATGCCGAGAACGGTTCTCTGGAAGTTGATTTTGCCGGTGAGGATATGGGTATCCTGATCGGAAAAAGAGGACAGACACTGGATTCCCTTCAGTATCTGACCAGCCTTGTGGTCAACAAAGAGCAGAAGGATTACGTTCGTGTCAAACTTGATACGGAGAACTACCGCAAACGCAGAAAAGAAACACTGGAAAATCTGGCAAGAAACATCGCTTACAAAGTGAAAAAGACCAGAAGACCGGTTTCTCTGGAGCCGATGAATCCTTACGAGAGAAGAATCATCCACTCTGCACTGCAGGGAAATAAATTCGTGGAGACCTACAGCGAGGGCAGCGAGCCATACCGCCACGTAGTTGTAGCGCCGAAACGATAAGAAAAGCGTAAAAAACATGCAAAAAGACGGTACCTGTGTAAAATACGGGGTACCGTCTTTTCTGGTTTTCTGCTAAAATGGAACTATTCAGAGCCATGCGAAAGGAAAGAAAAAATGTGGATCTGAATACTGGGATCCCCAAAAAGAGAGGTTTTAGAAAGGACTGGAAACAATGGCAGGATTTCATTTGGATGATACAATTGCCGCAGTGTCCACAGCGATGGCGCCGGCGGGAATTGGTATTGTAAGAATCAGCGGAAACGATGCGTTCGAAGTGGCGGACCGCGTATTCCGTGCAAAAAAAGAAGGAAAAAAGCTTTCCGCGGTCAAATCCCATACGATTCATTATGGATGGATTACCGAAGGGGAGGAAGTGATTGATGAGGTCCTTGTCATGGTGATGAAAGGGCCGAAAACATATACGGGCGAGAATACCGTCGAGATCGACTGTCACGGCGGGGTGCTGGCGGTGAAAAAAGTGCTCGAGGCAGTCTTAAATGCCGGTGCGCGGGCGGCAGATCCGGGTGAGTTTACGAAACGGGCGTTTCTGAATGGAAGAATGGATCTGACGCAGGCCGAGGCGGTTATGGATGTCATCTCGGCAAAGAGTGCGTATGCCTTAAAAAGCTCCGAGAGCCAGCTGCGCGGAACGGTGAAAAAGGCGATCCGGGCAATTCGCGAGAAGCTGATTTATGAGATCGCGTTTATCGAGTCGGCGCTTGATGACCCGGAGCACATCAGTCTGGACGGATACCCGGAGCGGCTGGCCGTGGTTGTTGCGGAGCAGAAAAAGCAGGTTGAAAAGCTCCTGGCATCTGCGGATGAGGGTAAGATGATCCAGGAGGGCATCAAGACGGTTATTCTTGGAAAGCCGAATGCCGGAAAATCGTCGCTTTTGAATCTGCTGGCCGGAGAGGAAAAGGCGATTGTAACGGATATCGCCGGAACGACGCGCGATGTGCTCGAGGAAAATCTGGTGCTGAAGGGTATTTCCCTTCGGATTCTCGATACGGCGGGTATCCGCAAGACGGCGGACACGGTCGAGAAAATCGGCGTGGACCGTGCGCTCGAACACGCAAAAGATGCGGATCTGATCCTCTACGTGGTGGATGCGTCGGTGCCGCTCGATGAGAATGATGCGAAAATTATGGAGATCCTGAAAGGGCGCAAGGCGATTGTGCTGCTGAATAAATCAGATCTGACCGCGGTGATCGAAAAAGAGGAGATGGAGCAGAAGACAGGTGCTCCGGTCATCAGCATTTCGGCGCGGGAAGAGACGGGCATGGAAGAGCTGGAGGAGCAGATGAAAAAGATGTTCTTCCAAGGTGAAATTTCGTTCAACGATGAGGTTTACATCACGAATGCGCGCCATAAACAGGCGCTTCTGGAAGCAAAAAAGAGTCTGGAGCTGACGGCAGGCAGCATCGAAATGGGTATGCCGGAGGACTTCTTCTCGATTGACCTAATGAATGCGTATGAGGAACTTGGCTCGATCATCGGTGAAGCGGTGGGAGAGGACCTTGTGAATGAGATTTTCAGCAAGTTCTGTACAGGCAAATAGTCACGAAACAGTTCGTAGAGTTTAGATAGAAAAGGACAGGAAAAATGGCAGTTTTAGAAGAAACAATTGATATTGCCGTCATCGGTGCGGGCCATGCGGGATGCGAGGCAGCACTTGCGGCAGCGCGGATGGGGCTGGAAACGGTTGTATTTACGGTAAGTGTCGACAGCATCGCGATGATGCCGTGCAATCCGAACATCGGAGGAACCTCGAAGGGACACCTCGTAAAAGAGATCGACGCGCTCGGCGGTGAGATGGGTAAAAATATTGATAAGACGTTTATTCAGTCGAAAATGCTGAATAAATCAAAGGGACCGGCGGTGCATTCACTGCGTGCGCAGGCAGACAAGCGGGCGTACAGCCAGTCGATGCGCGAGGTTCTCGAAAACACCGATCATCTGACGATCCGCCAGATGGAGATTGCGGAGCTGATCGTGGAAGACGGCGTTCTGACGGGCGTAAAAGCCGTTTCCGGTGCAATTTACCACTGCAAGGCTGCAGTGCTCTGTACCGGTGTTTACCTGAATGCGCGGTGCATTTACGGTGATGTGAGCACGTATACGGGACCGAACGGTCTGCAGGCGGCAACGCATCTGACGGATTCCCTGAAAGCAAACGGCGTGGAGATGGTGCGCTTTAAGACCGGAACACCGGCGCGTATCGACAAGCGGAGCATCGACTTCTCCAAGATGGAAGAGCAGTTCGGCGATGAGCGGGTTGTGCCGTTCTCGTTCTCGACCGATCCGGAGAGTGTACAGATTGATCAGGAATCCTGCTGGCTGACGTATACGAACGAGGAGACGCACAAAATCATCCGCGAAAATCTCAGCCGGTCGCCGCTCTATTCCGGCATGATCGAGGGAACTGGTCCGCGGTACTGTCCTTCGATTGAGGATAAAGTCGTAAAATTTGCCGATAAAAACCGCCACCAGGTGTTCCTGGAGCCAGAGGGAAGATATACAAACGAGATGTACGTCGGCGGCATGTCGAGTTCACTGCCGGAGGATGTGCAGATTGCGATGTATCACACCGTGCCGGGTCTGGAGCATGCAAAAATTGTGCGGAATGCGTATGCGATCGAGTATGACTGTATCAATCCGAGACAGCTTCTGCCGTCCCTGGAGTTCAAGGCGATCAAAAATCTGTTTTCCGGCGGCCAGTTTAACGGCAGTTCAGGATACGAGGAAGCTGCGGCACAGGGCCTGATCGCGGGCATCAATGCGGCGCTCCGCGTGCAGGGAAAAGAGGAGCTGGTGCTCGACCGTTCCGAGTCGTACATCGGTGTTCTGATCGATGACCTCGTAACGAAAGAGAACCACGAGCCGTACCGAATGATGACGAGCCGCGCGGAATATCGTCTGCTGCTCCGCCAGGACAATGCGGACCTGCGTCTGCGCAAATACGGCTACCGCGTGGGACTGATCAGCGAGGAGCAGTATGCGGCACTGAAACGGAAAGAACAGCAGATCCAGGAAGAGATTGAGCGTGTGGAGAACACGTATGTGGGAACGAGCTCGAATGTCAATGAACTGCTGGCAGAATATGGCTCGACGCTGCTTTCCGGCGGAAGCTCACTTGCAGAGCTGATCCGCCGGCCGGAGCTGAACTATAAAATGCTGGCAGAAGTAGATCCGAAACGACCAAAGCTGCCGGAGGATGTGCAGGAGCAGGTCAACATCAACATCAAGTATGACGGCTACATCAAGCGCCAGATGAAGCAGGTGGAGCAGTTCAAGAAGATGGAAGAGAAGAAAATCCCGGAGAACATCAATTACGACGAGATCCAGAGCCTGCGCATCGAGGCGAAACAGAAGCTGAACCTGTACCGCCCGATCAACATCGGCCAGGCATCCCGTATTTCGGGCGTTTCCCCGGCGGATATTTCGGTTCTGCTGGTGTATCTGGGACATAAATAAAAGACGGAGAAAAGTATGAAAGAATATAATCTTGAAGGATTTGAGCGCGGCCTTGCGGAGCTTGGCATCGCGCTCTCCGAGGAGCAGAAAACGCAGTTTCTGCAGTATTACGAGCTGCTGGTGGAGTGGAATTCGTTTATGAATCTGACGGCGATTACGGAGTTCGATCAGGTGATTACGAAGCATTTCCTCGACAGCCTGTCGCTGGTGAAGGTCTGTGATGTGGCACAGGCAGGACGCATTCTCGACGTGGGAACGGGAGCCGGTTTTCCGGGAATCCCGCTGAAAATCGCGTTTCCGGAGGTGGAAGTTGTATTGCTGGATTCACTGAATAAGAGGGTGAAATTCCTGAATGAGGTGATCGGACAGCTTGGCCTTTCGAAAATCACGGCGGTTCACGGAAGAGCCGAGGATTTCGCACGCCAGAAGGATTACCGGGAGCAGTTTGATCTCGTGGTATCGCGGGCAGTGGCGAATTTAAGCTCCCTTTCGGAATATTGTCTGCCATATGTGAAGGTGGGAGGACGGTTTGTCTCGTATAAATCGGGCAAATTGAATGAGGAGCTTACTGCGGCCCAAAAAGCGATCCATGTACTCGGCGGCGAGGCAAAAGAGCCGGTTTACTTCCAGCTTACGGGAACAGAGGATGAGAGATCGTTTGTCTGTATCGAGAAGGGGAAGGCAACGCCGAAAAAGTACCCGAGAAAAGCGGGAACACCGGCGAAGGAGCCGATTCAGTAAAAAATTCAAAGAAAATAAAAGAAGCGCTGCAAAGAACAGAAGAAAAAAGTTCTTTGCAGCGCTTTTTGACGTTCTGAAAACGTTTAGGATGCCATACAGCAGCCCGGAATCAGAAATCCGATGTAGCTGATGAGGAACAGTACCAGCCAGATCGTTCCAGGCAGGAGTGTCAGATGGCAGGAGGCGCGCTTCCACTCGGCGGGAAGTTTCGCGGTGAGAGAAGAGTAGCCGTCATTGATCCAGATCATCAGAGGGACGAGCGCCGGCATCAGGTAGCGGCCCTGCGACTGGTAGTCGCTGAAATACGTGTTGTACATGTCCATGAACAGCGTGATCAGGCAGGCGAGGAACAGCATCACAAAGAGGAGAAGCTGCGGCTTTTTGCGGAACCAGTGCGGAACCATGCCGAGGAACAAAAACACTAGGAATCCGAATGCCATCAGCGCACCGTACAGCAGGTAAAGCACCATCGGGAGATGGACGGTCATGTAGGAGAACGAGCCGATGAAGCTGCTGACGGTTGAAAACAGCCAGTTGGAGGTACGGCCCTCCGGGGTCTGTAAATACGTCTGCTTAAAGCTCCAGCCTTCGGATGCCGGTGTCTGCCGGTTTTCCGGTTTGTACTCCTCAGTGGCATACAGCGATGCGGATTCCTTTGTGGTGCGCATGCCGAGCAGGTCGCCGTCGTGGATGACGGCATTGCGGATGAAGAACCAGCCGCCGATCAGGAAGGCGATAGCGAAGATCAGAAGCGCTTTGGCGAAGATCTCCTTTGCCGGTTTCTTAAAATGCATCATCAGTGCGAAGAACAGCAGAATGCTGCACAGCAGGTACGCGTAGGCGTTATAGTACGACAGCGCGCAGAGTCCGCAGCCTGCTCCCAGGCCGATACAGTCTTTTTTGCAGAATGCGCTTTTCATGCCGCGAATCCAGAAGTAGATGATCAGTGCGACCGTGAAAACGGCGAACGAATCGTTGTTTACATAGCAGGAGAGGAACACGAACTGCGGCAGAAATCCGACGAAAATACCGCCGAGCAGTGCCGATTCGCGCCGTTCAAAGAGTTCTTCGCCGATCAGAAACACAACGATCAGTGTGCCGGTGCCGGAAAGGACGCTGGTGAGGCGGGCGGCAGTTAAAAGAGCCGCTGCATTTTTCGTAAACAGCGATGTAATGGCCATAAACACGGAGCTGATGATCGCGGTCAGATACGGATACAGCGCATAGGAGAATCCCCACAGCGGATGGCGCACGGCTTCCTCCATGCCGTTCGGCAATGCGTGGTGTGAGACGATGTATTCCGGAATCAGCATCCGCATCGCCTCATCGGGGGCGTGTTCGGTTTTCAGGAAAATCGAGGTGCCAAAAGAGATGCAGAAAAAGCCGAAAATCAGCATATACTTGGCCCAGTAGTAGTCTTTTTTATTCATAGAGTCTCCTAAAATCTCTAGTCCCGGACGGGAAAAAGTCCGGCGTAATGTTTCGCGGCGGAACAAAAATGGAAAAGCGTCCGTCCGCGGATACGTTATAGTATACATGATTCTTATGGTAAAAGAAATTGATTTTTCGTCGAAAAACAAACAAACTGCTCCATGGCTTCACCGTTTTTTCACAAATTTTCCAGCAAATTATCACATTTTCAGAATAAGATAAAGTGTCTTTAGAAAATGAGAGCATCTCCGGCTCTTTCACCCCCAAGGGCGGGCTGGGACTGCTTTAAGAAACAAGGAGGAAGGAACATTGATAGAGGTTAAAAACCTGGTGAAACGCTATGGCGACCACGTAGCTGTCAATAACCTGAGTTTTACCGTAGAAGAAGGCCAGATCTATGGATTTCTTGGCCCGAATGGAGCCGGAAAATCAACGACCATGAACATCATCACCGGTTATCTGGCATCTACGGAGGGCGAAGTGCTGATCAACGGCCACAATATCCTGGAGGAGCCGGAGGAGGCAAAGAAATGCATCGGCTATCTGCCGGAGCTGCCGCCGGTCTACACGGATATGACCGTTCTGGAATATCTGAAATTCGTGGCGGAATTAAAGAAAATTCCAAAGGATCAGAGAAAGAAACAGATTCTTGAGGTCATGAATCTGGTGAAGATCACCGATATGCAGAACCGTCTGATCAAGAACCTGTCGAAAGGATACCGTCAGAGAGTCGGACTGGCACAGGCGGTGCTCGGTTATCCGCCGATCATCATTCTCGACGAGCCGACCGTAGGTCTGGACCCGAAGCAGATCATTGAGATCCGCGATCTGATTAAATCACTGGGCAAAAAACATACCGTTATCTTAAGTTCCCATATCCTCTCCGAGGTCAGCGCCGTCTGCGATTACGTCATGATTATCGCAAAGGGACAGCTCGTTGCGAGTGATACCCCGGAAAACTTAAGTAAACTGATGCTTGGATCAAACACGGTTACATGTACCGTTCACGGAACGAGAAAGCAGCTGGTTCCGGCGCTTAATGCGCTCGATGCAAAAGAGATCCAATATGAAAATACGCCGAATGAGGAGCAGATTAAGGTAAAAATTACCACTGAAAAGGATAAGGATATCCGCGAGGAGCTGTTCTATGCACTGGCAAAGGCCAACTGCCCGATCCTCGAGCTGACTTCCTCCTCGATGTCTCTGGAAGACGTCTTCCTGGAGCTGACCGATGATTCCGGAAAGGCTGCAAGAAAGCTGAAAAAAGCAGAGAAAGAACAGCTGAAACAAAAAGAATGTGAAAAAGAATGTGAACCGGAAGCAGACAAAACGGCTGTCGGGGAAACGTCTGAAGAAAAAAGCACAGATGCAGCGGAATCAGCCGCTGAAACAAAACAGGAGGAGGGAGACGCACAATGACGGCGATTTATAAAAAAGAGTTAAAAAGCTATCTGACAAGCATGATCGGATATCTGTTTATGGCGTTTACTCTGGCGCTGTTCGGCCTGTATTTTACGGCCATCAACCTGCAGCAGGGTTACCCGGAGATCGGATACGCGCTGCAGAATTCCGCATTTATTCTGCTGATCGCAGTACCGGTTCTGACAATGCGTGTCCTGTCGGAGGAGCAGAAAAATAAGACGGATCAGCTGCTCCTTACCGCACCGGTAAAAATTTCCGATATTATCCTTGGAAAATATCTGGCACTTCTCACCATTTATGTGATTCCAGTGCTGATTATGTGCCTGTATCCGCTGCTTCTTGGAACCCACGGAACAGTTTCCTACGCTGTATCCTACACTTCGATCCTTGGCTATTTCCTGCTGGGAGCAGCCTATATTTCGGTCGGTGTGTTCGTTTCATCCATCACCGAGAGCCAGGTCATCGCAGCCGTTGTCGGCTTTGTGATCCTGTTCTTGTGCTACGTGGAGAGCGGTATCGCAAACTTCTTCCCGGAAGGAGCCGGAAGCTCTTTCTTTGCTTTCTTTATCATCATTGCACTGGTATGCCTCTGGATCGGCAGTATGATTAAAAACCCGATCATTACCGGTGTGATTGCCGTGATCGGCGAGGGTGCGCTGACGGCAGTTTACTTCACAAAATCCACCCTTCTCGAGGGCAAAATCCAGGATCTGCTCGGTGTATTCAACATGGCAGGCCATATGGATAACTTTGTGAACGGTATTCTGGACATTGGCAGTGTTGTTTACTACCTGTCCGTCATTGCAATCTGCACTTTCCTTGCAATGCAGTCCCTGCAGAAGAAACGCTGGAATTAGGAGGTGGAGACGATGAGCAGCGAAAAGAAAGAAAAGAAACAGCATAAAATGAATTTTAACATCAAAGAAAAGCTGAAAAAGACGTTCTCCAAAGAACATCTGAAGGAAGTGTTTACCGGCGAGGAGCAGAAAAAGCACCTGAAACAGGGCTCCTATTCTTCGATTATGACGGTGATTGTTCTGGCTGTGATTGTGGTTATTAACCTGATTGTGGCGCAGATTCCGACCAGCAAAACACAGATTGACCTGAGTACGCAGAAAATGTATTCCGTTACAGATGAGACGAAAACGGCATTAAAGGATCTCGATCAAGATGTTACCCTGTATTATATTGTGCAGAAGGGTAGTGAGGATGACACCATCGAGAAGCTGCTGGAGCACTACGATGAGCTTTCTGACCATATCAAAGTAGAGACAAAAGACCCGGATCTGTATCCGAAATTTACGAGTCAGTATACCGATCAGACGGTAGCTGCAAACAGTGTAATTGTCGTATGCGGCGATAAGAGCAAGGTGGTCAGCAACAGTGATATGTGGGAGACTTCCACAAACTATCAGACCTATCAGACACAGACAACCGGCTTTGACGGCGAGGGTCAGATTACCAGCGCCATCACGTATGTGACGAGTGAAAACAACCCGAAGGTTTACTGGGTAACCGGCCACGGCGAGGCTTCTGAGAGCGATCTCTCTACAAACTTCAGTGATGCCGTTAATAAAAACAATGTGGAAATCAGTGATCTTGCCCTGATGACAGACGATATCCCGGAGGATGCCGAGGAGCTTGTGATCATGTCCCCGACCACCGATTTCTCCGAGGATGAGGCAAATAAAGTCATTACCTACCTGGAAAACGGCGGAAAGCTTCTGATGTTCACCAGCTATACCGGAACGGATATGCCAAATCTGGATTCCATACTGGAGAACTACGGCGTGAAACGCTCCAGTGGAATTGTTGTAGAGACCGATTCCCAGCATTATTATCCGCAGATGCCGTATTATCTGCTGCCGAACATTCAGAGTGATGACATTACAACCGAAGTAAAGAGTAATTACATTCTGATGCCGGTTGCACAGGCAATTCAGAAGCTCGATTCTTATCGTGATACCATTACGATCAAGAGCCTTCTGACGACCACCGAGGACGCTTATATTGAAAATGATCCGGAGAACAGCACCTGGTCGAAGAGCGCAGACAGTGAGACGGGCGCATTTGACCTTGGTGTTTCCATCACAGAGACCGTAGATGATAAAGAGACACAGATCATTTATTTCTCGAGTGCATCGATGCTGAGCAGCCAGATCGACCAGGCAATCAGCGGTGCGAACTCGAAGCTGGCAGCGACTGCACTGACCTCCATGTGTGATGTGGAGCAGACCGTTGTTATTCCAAGCAAGAGCACAAGCTATACAAACCTGGTATTTACACAGGGAGCAGTTAACACCTGGTCTATTATTGCCATTGCGGGAATTCCGCTGGTACTTGTTGTGATTGGCGTGATGATCTGGATGAAGAGGAGAAAACAGTGATGAAGAAAAAAGGAAAGATGGCGGCCTGCCTGATCCTTTTGGTACTGCTTCTTGCCGTACTGGTGGTGCTGACGAAGAAAAACGGCACCGCCGATGCGGACAGCAGCAGTTCGGATTCTGGTGCAGACGCCGAAAAAGTGGTTGATTTTTCAAAAGATGATGTAACAGCGCTTTCGTTCCAGATCAACGGAGAGACGGTGTCCTTTACGAAAACAGCAGGAGACGATGATACTGATATCTGGACATACGACCAGGAGGATGGATTCCCCTTGGATGCCAGCAAGATAACGAGCGTTTTAAGCTCTCTTAGCAGCATGACAGCAGAAAGAGTCATTGAAGGCGATGAAATCGATTCTATGGCCGATTTTGGGCTCGAGACGCCGTCTCAGAAGGTTGTAGTGACTGCGGGAGACGAGAAAACGACGATTCATGTCGGAGATAAGAACAGCTCGAGCAGATACTATATTTATCTGAACGATGATACGAGTAAGGTTTATCTGGTAAGCACATCGCTTGGAACGATGTTCCCGTCCGATATGATGGAGTGGGCGACAACGGAATCCATGCCATCTGTGACGGCGGAAAACATTACAAAGCTGCAGGTGGAGGGTGAGAACGGATATACGCTGACAAAAGAAGTAAGCGCTGCTGATTCGGCACTCCAGACGGATGAATGGCAGGTTGTGGACGCAGATGGAGCGGCACATGGCGGTGATGCGGATTCGATCGGCACCATGACAAGTGCAGTGGCATCTCTTAGCTTTGGAGATCTTGTTACGTACAACGCATCGGATCTTTCCCAGTATGGACTTGATCAGCCAAAGACGACGATCCGCGTGCATTACACGGAAGAGCAGGAGGTTGAGGCTGACGATACAACAACGGCAGATACTTCTTCGGATTCCACAACAGATTCTGCATCAAGCGACAGCACTGCAACGAGCTCTTCTTCCGAAACGACAACCGTTACGGTGGAGAAAGATTTGGTATTGTATGTCGGCAATGCAAATGAGGACGGCGGTTCTTATTACGTGAAGCTGGACGGCTCGAATGAAGTTCATCTGATGACGGCTTCGAACGTTGAAAGCTTCACCGGAAAGAAGGCATCTGATTTCTGGAACATGTATATCGGCATGGAAAATGTATCGGATCTGACGAGCCTTGATATTACGTATAACGGCGAGACGAAGACGTATGTACGCCATGTGGAGGAGAAAAAGGATGACGACAGCGATTCCACAACACAGGAAATCAGTTACACCTGCGGCGATGAAACGATTGATAAATCAACGTTTACCACCTTCTATTCTTCACTCATTGGCCTGAAGGCACAGACGAAGGATGAAAGCCTCGTGCAGGCCAAGGATGCCGAGTTTACCGCAGTCTTCCATATGACAGACGGCGACCTGACATTTGCTTACAGCCCGTATGATTCGAGCTTCTATTACACGGTAGATGAGGACGGAGTTCCGTCACTCGTGAATAAAAATAACGTGAAGACCATGCTGGAAAATTACGAGACACTGCTTGCGGCAAAGACGGAGGATGACAGTTCTTCGGATACGGCGGAGTAAAGAGTCATTAAAGGCTGGTTAAAATTGAAAACGGAGGATTTACTGACATGGAAATATCAGTAAATCCTCCGCTTTTTTTGTCTCATTTTTTCGCTCGCGGCCGGGAGCAGAAGGGGGTATTACTGTACCGGTGCGAAGAAGATCTGGATCTGGTCTAAGAGGGCCTGCGGGGCCTCCATCTGTGGCATGTGCTTTGTTTTCGGCAGGATCTGGGTTTCGATGGAGGTGTTGAGCGCTGTGTACAGCGCAAAGGTTTCTGCGATGCCCGGTTCCTCCTCGCCGCCGATGAGGAAGATGCTGTTGTCAATGTGTTTTAAGGCGTGGCCGATGTTGAGGTTCACGTAATTGCCCGCAAGGCTTGCAAAAAGGTACTTTCCGGCGCTGCTCTGGAGGTGGGCTGACTCATAGAATGCGTCTACGTCCTCCGGTGAGCGGTGGAACGGGTTGTGGTAGTAGCTCTCGGTGAATAAAAGCTCGATGTTGGATCGGCCGGTGAGCGTGTGGTACAGCAGCGTGCCGACGAGCGGGAGTTCAATCATGCGTTTCAGGAATCGGCTGCGTTTATCCGGGATTTTGTTGAGCTTGGCAAGGTCGGTCGGGTTGATCATCATGATTCGGCCGAAGCATTTCGGGGCTGTGTTGCAGGCGGTTACAACGAAAGAGCCGGATAAACCGGATGCAATTACGTCGGTTGGACATCCGATGACCTGCTTGATGAAGGTGACGATGAGCTGTACGTATAAAAAGTTCGTGTACGTGATCGCCGGCTTGTCGGAACGGCCGCAGCCGAGGAGATCGAGTGTGTAGACGGTGTGATCCTGGGCGAGAGCATCCTCAATATACTGCCATTCGCGGCCGCTGGAGGCACAATGTAAGTCATGAAGTAAGAGCATCGGGGTTCCGGTGCCTTTTTTTGTGTAAAAAATATCGCCGAACTGCCAGGAAAAGCTCTCTTTTTCAGCCGATGCGAGCAGGTTTTTCCGTACGGCGGCGGTATCGAGCGTTTTATTCAGAAAGTAAATCGCTGCGCCGGACATCGTGGTGAGGACACTCAAGGTGACCAGTTTTTTGCTGTGTTTCATATGATAAAACTCCTTTCAGGGGTCTCCCGGAGGGGAGGAATCGGTTCGAAACGTTGTGTTGAGCTTATTATAAGCGAAAAAAGGGAAAGATACAATGCAAAAATTAAGGGAAAAAGGAGAAAAAGAGACGAAAATAAGGCGCAATTTGACGAAAAGCGCAGACAATTCCGAATGAACTACGTTATGTCAACTGATGACGAAAGGTATATTTAAACGGTTTACATAACTACAAAAACAGAGAAAAAAAACGATGCAATAATACACATAAAAGCATGAAAACTGCACTATGGGATAAAATCCTTCCAGATTGGCAAAAATCCCTGAAAAAATGGCCTCAAAATGCGTTTAGTAAATGGTTTGGAAAATCCGAAAAAACGAATGTAAAAGTTCAATTAATACGAAAATATAAAAATATAATTAAATAATTTAATAAAAGAGAGAAAATAGAGACGAAAAACTGCGTGAAACACACGAAAATACAGGAAAAATGTAGAAAAGATGGAGAAAATTAAAATAGAATAGAAAATATGATTGTTTTAAAAATAAGAGAGGTGAAAAATGAGAGTGATTTTCGGAAAGCCGGTAAGCAAATCGCTTCTCACTGATTGCCGAAGACCGAAAATCGTAAAAAACGATGTTTCACGTGAAACATTTTGAGAGACGTGAAACGTGAAAAATGAGACGGGAAAAGTGACATAAGTAGAAACGAAAAAATGAAGGACGATTTAAAAAAATGGCAAAAAAAGGGTGTAAAACGATGGAAGAGGCGGAAAAAGCAAAAAAGATAAAAATGAGTTGAGAAAAGGCAAAAAACTACTGAAAAGGGGAAAATGTAGTATAGACATGGGCGAAAAGAATAAAAACGGGAGGGAGAGGCAGTGAAAGGCGAGAAAATGGTGTGAAATGGCGATGAGGGATAAAAAACGGAGAGAAGGAATAAAAAATGTTGATAAAAGAGAAAAAGTGAGATTGTTTACAAAAAAAGAGAAAGGTAAGCCAGAAAGATGGAAAAGAGGATAAAAGACGTGGCAGCGAGAGAAAAATATTAAAACCATAAAAACAGAAAAATTATAGTGAAATCAAATAAATCGATAAAAAACAGAAAATGTGCAGCCTGGTCTGTAAAATAAAAAAATCAAAGAAAAACAGCCCGGAAAAAGAAAAAAATTGAGAAAAAAATAAAAAAAAGGATGTCTCACGGATTATGCCTCTTACTGATGAAAATAAAGAGAAAAATGCTGAAAATTTGAAAAAGCGAGGAAGAACGATGAAAAAACAGAGCCCTGGTGAATAAAAATACATTTTATATACAAAAGAGACATTTACGATCACTGAACAACCATAAACAGTTTTGATTCCTGATCTGTGTATCAATAATATCCTGATAAGTTGATTTTTTCTTCCTAATCACCTGAGATTTCCTTGAAAAAGAGCATCACACGATTAAAATAACGTTTCCAGTATATTTGTACCTCAAAAACGTCAAAAATTAAAATGTTTCACGTGAAACATTTTATAAAAACTGTGTGAAACAGAAAAAAATGTTCTGACATCGCAGAATTACTTGGAAACCATCAAAAAATGCAAAATCATCGCTGAAAAATTCCAAAAAGCCTTTAAACAGCGTAAAAACCGAGAAAAATCATTGTAAAACAGTGCTTTTCAAAATGTTTCACGTGAAACATCGCCAAAAATCTCCAATTTTCTTATGCTTCACACCGTCTAATCATGCAAAAATGCAGAAAATGTTTCACGTGAAACATTTCCAGTAGTAAAATCCGGCGTAGTATGATAAAATATCTTTGTCCCAAATTGGGGCAATTTTGAGATAGAATCTGAAGAATTCCTCAGATAGACTGGCATAGAAAAGGAGATTTTTCCTATATATATGCCAAAACACCTGCCGCATGAATCATTTTTTTGAAAGAAGTGCCGGCAGGTCATTTCCTGTAAAAAGGAAAAACTGCAAATGGAAAACAAAAAGATGAAAGGAGGCAATACATATTTTGGGAAGAACAATTGCAATTGCAAACCAGAAAGGCGGCGTAGGTAAATCTACCACCGCAATTAACCTTTCTTCCTGTTTAGGAGAAATGGGACAAAAAGTTCTGACCATTGATATGGACCCGCAGGGAAATACCACCAGCGGAATGGGAGTAGAGAAAAATGAAGTGGAAAATACCATCTATGAGCTGCTTCTTGGAGAGTCAAAACTGGAGGACTGCATCATTCCTCTGAATTTTGACAATCTTTCCCTTATCCCTTCCAATGTCAATCTGGCCGGAGCGGAGATCGAGCTGATCGGGGTGGAAGACAAAGAATTCATCCTGAAAAACGCAATTGATCAGGTCCGCGATCAGTACGACTTCATTATTATTGACTGTCCGCCATCCTTAAATATGCTGACAATCAACGCGATGACCACCGCGGACACCGTTCTGGTGCCGATTCAGTGTGAATATTACGCACTGGAGGGCTTATCCCAGCTTATGCACACGATTGAGCTGGTGCAGGAGCGTCTGAATCCGGAACTGGAGATGGAAGGCGTTGTCTTTACCATGTACGATGCGAGAACGAATCTTTCTCTGCAGGTAGTAGAAAACGTAAAAGACAGCCTGGATCAGAATATCTACAAAACCATTATTCCGAGAAATGTCCGCCTTGCGGAGGCACCGAGCTACGGTATGCCGATCAACTATTACGACAAGCGGTCCACCGGTGCAGAGAGCTACCGTCTCCTGGCAGACGAAGTGATTCACAGGGGGGATGAAGAGTAATGGCAGCGAGAAGAGGAGGCTTAGGCAAGGGCCTGGATTCCCTGATTTCACCGGGACATTCGGCCAAAGCAGAAGCAAAAGAAAAACCGGCAAAACCGGAGGTCAAAGTAGTCGAGAAGGTTGTTGAAAAAGTTGTCGAAAAACCAGTCGAGATGAAACTGAAAATCTCCGAAATTGAACCGAACCGCGAACAGCCGCGAAAATCCTTTGACGAGGACGGCCTGATCGAACTTTCGGAATCCATCAAACAGTTCGGAGTTCTGCAGCCGATTCTGGTGCAGAAAAAAGATGATTATTATGAGATCATCGCAGGGGAACGGAGATGGAGGGCTGCAAAGCTTGCCGGAATCAAAGAAGTACCGGTCATCATCAAAGATTTTACCGAGCAGGAAGTTGTCGAGATTTCCCTGATTGAAAATATTCAGAGAGAATCCCTGAACCCGATTGAGGAGGCACACGCATACAAACGCCTGATGGAAGAGTTCCATCTCCGCCAGGATGAAATCGCAGAGCGCGTTTCCAAGAGCAGAACGGCGGTTACAAACTCGATGCGTCTCCTGAAACTGGACGACAGGGTACAGCAGATGGTTGTCGATGAAATGCTGACAACCGGTCATGTGCGTACGCTGCTGGCGCTGGAGAATAAAGAGCTCCAGTACAATACGGCAATGAAAATCTTCGATGAAAAGCTCAGTGTCCGTGAGACCGAGCGCCTGGTCAAAGAGATCCTGAATCCGAAGGTGAAGAAAGAAAAGAAAGTCAATTTGGAAGAGGAAGCCATCTACGAAGGTCTGGAAGAGAAAATCAAGAGCATCATTGGTACGAAGGTTTCCATTCACCGCGGGGCAAAGCACAAAGGAAAGATCGAGATCGAGTATTATTCCCAGGAAGAGCTCGAGAGAATCATGGATCTGTTTGAATCAATACAGTAAGAGGTAGAATAATGAGCGATTTATTTAGTAAGGTAGGAATTGACCTTGGCGTTGTTGTACTTCTTCTGATTGTACTGATTATCGTGATGATGATTATGACGGTCAGCATGTCGCTGCGTCTGAGCAGACTGAACCAGAAGTACAGAAGCTTTATGAAGGGAAAAGACGCCCAGTCACTCGAAAAGCTGTTTCATCAGCGGTTCAAGGAAATTGACAAACTGAACAAGCAGAATGAGCTGACAAAAAAAAATCTTGCGGATCTGAAAAAGATCCAGGGCATGACGCTGAACAAATACGGAATCGTAAAATATGATGCGTTTGACGATGTGGGCGGAAAGATGAGTTTTGCGCTGGCAATGCTCGACAAAGAAAACACAGGTTTTATCCTGAATGCAATCCACAGCCGTGACAACTGCTTTTTATATCTGAAAGAGATCGTAAAAGGCGAGTCCTATATCATGCTGAGCGCCGAGGAAATCGACGCGCTGCGCCAGGCAATTACGATGAATTCGATCGATCTGATGTAGGGCAAAAGTTCACTCGTGCATTCGTGGAGGCAGATTTCATGCTTGCATGAAAATCTGTCTCTATGAATGCACGAAGGGAGCGCCAGGGTATGAGCAAAAAGAGCTGCGAAGCAGCGGAGAGCGCTGAAAGCGCGGTTTTGCGAATGGCGCGGGTGAACTGTAAACAGCATGAAAGAACGCTTGAAAAAATGCATATACTGTTATATGATGGTACTGGAACGCGCCAAACCCGCATAAATGCTGGAAAAACGGCAGTGGTTCCGGGCTGGAAAGAACAAAAAGAATCCCGCCAAAATGAGGGGATAAGATCTACTAGGAGGAAATTATGTTAGACATTAAGTTTTTAAGAGAAAACCCGGAAGTTGTAAAACAGAATATCCGAAATAAATTCCAGGATCAGAAACTGGAGCTGGTTGATAAAGTCATCGAGCTGGATAAAGAAAACCGTGACATCAAACAGGAAGTAGAAGCACTTCGTGCAAAAAGAAACAAAATCTCCAAACAGATCGGCGCACTGATGGGCCAGGGCAAGAGAGAAGAGGCTGAGGAAGTAAAGAAACAGGTAGCTGTTGACGGTTCCCGCATCGAGGCTCTTTCTGCAAGAGAAAAAGAAGTAGAAGAAGAAATCAAGAAGATCATGATGGTGATCCCGAACATCATCGATCCTTCCGTACCGATCGGAAAAGATGACAGCGAGAACGTAGAAGCAGAGCGCTTCGGCGAGCCGGTTGTACCGGATTTTGAAATCCCGTATCACACCGACATTATGGAGTCTTTCGACGGAATCGATCTGGACGCAGCAAGAGAAGTTGCAGGAAACGGATTCTATTATCTGATGGGCGACATTGCACGCCTCCACTCTGCCATCCTTTCTTATGCAAGAGATTTCATGATCGACCGCGGATTTACCTACTGCGTACCGCCTTTCATGATCCACGGCAACGTCGTAAACGGTGTTATGAGCTTCGCTGAGATGGAGTCCATGATGTACAAAATCGAGGGCGAGGATCTGTACCTGATCGGAACCAGCGAGCACTCCATGATCGGTAAATTCATCGACAGCATCATCCCGGAGGAGAAACTGCCTCTGACCCTGACCAGCTACTCTCCGTGCTTCCGTAAAGAAAAAGGAGCACACGGCATCGAGGAGCGTGGTGTTTATCGTATCCACCAGTTCGAGAAACAGGAGATGGTTGTTGTCTGCAAACCGGAAGACAGCATGATGTGGTATGACAAACTGTGGAAGAACACCGTAGACCTGTTCCGTTCCATGGATATCCCGGTTCGTACTCTGGAGTGCTGCTCCGGTGACCTGGCTGACCTGAAAGTAAAATCTGTCGATGTTGAGGCATGGTCTCCGCGTCAGAAGAAATACTTCGAGGTAGGAAGCTGCTCCAACCTTGGTGATGCACAGGCAAGACGTCTGAAAATCCGTGTCAACGGCGAGGACGGAAAGAAATACCTGGCACATACCCTGAACAACACCGTAGTTGCTCCGCCGCGTATGCTGATCGCATTCCTGGAGAACAACCTGAATGCAGACGGAACCGTAAGCATTCCGGAAGTTCTTCGTATGTACATGGGCGGAAAAGAGAAACTGGTTCCGAAACACTAATCGCATAAGAAATACAAAGGAATGAGAGGAGGTGTTCTTATGCACGCTTACCTGAAAACCATTGGATTTTCAAAGATCAAGACGACGAAGGAACTCCAGGAGATTCTTCGTGATGTAGTAGAAAACTACGACCGTAAAAAGATTGTGGAAACAGAAGAACACCACCTTTTTGCTGAATTTTCGAAAGAATATGCATATGACTGTGGTATCACGGTCTGTGGGGAAATTGATGAGAACAACCGTTTCCAGATGGAATATTATTATCCCTATTTCGAGGGCGGGCAGATCAGCTCCTACGAGGAGGTATCGGTGGAGCGCCACGTCGATAAGGAATCGTTTGCAGGCGCCTGCGACGATATGCGGCTTGGCATCACGATGATCTTTTATCTGACGCATGCAGCGGAATATCTTGAGATGAAACAGAAAAATGCGCTGCAGCCGCTTCCGCTCCCGCTTTCTGTCTCCGGTCTTGCAGCGGAAGGAACAATTCTGCTTCCGATCCAGAAAGACCCGGAACAGGTCGAGAAGGAGCGCCGCAGCACGCAGCAGAAGAATTCACTGATCTCGGCTGCCAGAAACGGGGATGAGGATGCGATGGAAAGTCTCACCATGGATGATATTGACACATATGCCATGATTTCCCAGCGTCTGACGAAGGAAGATGTCTTTTCTATTGTAGATAGCTTTTTCATGCCGAGCGGTCTCGAATGTGACCAGTACAGCGTGATGGGTGAAATTACGGAGATGAATACAACGAAGAACGCGGTAACGGGCGAGCGGGTGTATGAGCTCGGCCTCGTCTGCAACGATGTGCCGATAGACATCTGTATCAACGAAAAGGATTTATTTGGAGTACCGGAAGTGGGAAGACGTTTCAAAGGCCAGATCTGGCTGCAGGGAATGCTGGAACATCTGTAAGGGAAAAATAAAAAGAGCGAGGACGGAAAAAGAGAAAATTCAGTCCTCGTTCTTTTTTTGCAGATTTTTATAGCGATAAACGGATGTTTACTGGTTCTGCACCAGATTTAGATGCTTACGCACCCGCTCGATCAGCATTTCAAGAGCAACGGTGTTCTGTCCGCCCTCCGGGATGATCACGTCGGCACGGCGCTTGCTCGGCTCTACGAACTGCTCGTGCATCGGTTTTACGGTCGTCAGGTACTGCGTCACAACGCTGTCCAGGGAACGGCCGCGCTCTTTTACATCGCGCAGGATCCGGCGGAGAATCCGCACGTCCGCATCGGTATCGACAAAGACTTTGATGTCCATCAGATCGCAGAGATCCTTCTCAACGAAGAGGAGAATGCCCTCGAGCACGATAACCGGGGCAGGATGGACCAGAATCGTTTTATCCGAGCGGTTATGCATGGCATAATCGTAAACCGGCATCTCGATGGATTTTCCGGCTTTCAGCTCGAGAATGTGCTGGCATAACAGGTCGGTATCAAAGGCATCGGGATGATCGTAATTTAATTTGGCACGCTCCTCAAAAGGAATATCGTCATGGCGTTTGTAATAGTTGTCATGGCGCAGAATGCTCACTTCATCGCGTCCAAAACTTTCTACCAGCTTATCTGCCAGTGTCGTTTTTCCACTGCCGGTTCCTCCGGCAATTCCTATCAGTATCGTATCCATAAGAAACTCCTTTTTATCCGATGATAGCCAGTGTTGCGCTTGTTCCGAGACGGCTTGCGCCGGCATCTACCATAGCCTGTGCCTCGTCTGCGTTGTGGATTCCGCCGGAAGCTTTTACGCCCATATCTGGGCCTACGGTCTTTCTCATCAGGGCAACATCAGCCGCTTTTGCACCGCCGGTAGAAAATCCGGTGGAGGTTTTTACGAAGTCAGCGCCGGCTTCTTTTGCGAGCTCGCACGCTTTTACTTTCTCTTCATCGGTTAAAAGGCAGGTCTCGATGATGACTTTCAGAACGATGTCCTTGCCGCATACTTCTTTTAAGGTCTGGATATCGGAGCGTACGAAGTCGTATTTGCCGTCTTTGAGGGCTCCGACATTGATGACCATATCAACCTCCTGTGCACCGTCTTCGATGGCTGCACGGGTCTCAAACACTTTTACACGGGTATCGGACATGCCCAGAGGGAAGCCGACAACGGTGCAGACTTTGACGTCAGATCCTTTGAGTTTTTCAGCAACGAATTTGGTGTAGTACTGGTTGACGCAGACAGAAGCAAAATCATGTGCAAGTGCCTCGTCGCAGATCTTTGCAACCTGTGCTTCGGTTGCGTCTGTTTTTAAGATGGTGTGGTCAAATAATTTGGTGTTCAGCATAATTTTTTCCTTTCTTTGATGAAAAATAAATCAGAATGATAGAGAAAAGGCAGAGCCGAAAAAACACAGTTCGGATTTAACGGCTCTGCCTTTAAAAATTGTAACTATTCAGAGCCACATCTCGATTCCGCTGCGCTGCATCTCGATGTGGCTGCTCGCCATATGAAATTCCAGAAAAAACCGCTCATTCATGCAAGCATGATTCGCAATTTTTTCTTCCATTTCACATGGCTCTGAATAGTTACATATTATCTTGCGCCCTTATCGTATGGAATACCTTCGGCTTTCGGAGCCTGGGAATTCTTGGATGTGAAGGCGAGAATAATCATGGATGCGATAAACGGCATCATGCTGTAAATGTTCTTGGACAGTCCCAGATGGGAGAGGACAGTGGAGTCCGCAATGTTTGCCAGGGAACGGAATACCGCAAAGAATACGGCTGCTCCGGCAATGTGGAACGGTTTCCACTGACCGAAGATCATAACAGCGAGGGCAAGGAATCCGGCACCGGCTACGCCGACTTCGAAGTTCCAGGTGGTAACGGACGGAACGATGTATGCAAATCCGCCGATACCGCCGAGTGCACCGGAGATGATAACACCGGTGTATCTCCACTGGTATACGTTGATACCAACAGAGTCGGCTGCCTGTGGATGCTCACCGCAGGCACGCAGGCGCAGTCCCCATTTCGTTTTGAAGAGGAACACGTAGCTGCAGATCAGAAGGATGATGCCGATGAACAGGAAGATGTTCACGGTAAATGGTCCGATCTTGTAAATGAAAGCGGCGTTGGTGTAGTTCAGCTTTGCGGAAGCTGCACCGTTTCCGGCATCCGAGCCGTTGTTGAATGCTTTTACCAGGACGATGGCAATGGCAGTAGCCAGCATGTTCAGCGCGGTTCCGCCGATCGTCTGGTCTGCTTTCAGTGTGATGGCGGAGAAGCCAAGCAGCAGAGAGTAGATCATACCGGATACGGCGCTCGCCAGAATGGAAAGTGCCACAAGTGCAGGAGCCGGGAGATCCGGGAACAGAACCAGGACGAAGACACCGGCAAGGCCGCCGATCGCCATGATTCCTTCCAGCGCGATGTTGATGACACCGCTTCGCTCGGAGAACATACCGCCCATCGCAACGAGCATCAGAACAACGGCGTACAGTAAGGTAAATTTAATTAAAAGGAACATTATTTCTTCTCCTCCTTTCCGTTGTCTGCATTGGCATTTGCTTTCTGCTCTTTTTTGCTCTTGAACAGGTTTGCAACGATGCCCTTGAACAGGGTAACGAATGCGCAAAGGTAAATGATAACGGCAACGATCAGGTCCGCGATCTCCGGCTGATAATATTTCGTAGGCAGGTAAGCACCGCCGACAGAAATATGAGCAACGAAGAGAGCAGCGAAGATAACGCCGATCGGGTTGCTAAGTGCAAGAAGCGCAACCGGGATACCATTAAATCCGATGGCCGGGAGTGCTGTCGATACCTGCGGGTTCCACTCGGATGCACCGGAGAGGAAGTAGAGGCCTGCACCGATTCCGGCAAGCGCACCTGCGATGGTCATGGAGAGAACAACGTTTCTCTTCTCGTTGATGCCGGCGTATTTGGCAGCATCCTTATTGAACCCGCAGGCTTTCAGCTCATAGCCGAAGGTTGTTTTGTTCAGAACGATGTAGATGATGACCGCAATGGCAATCGCAATGAAAATGGCAATCGTTGTGGAACTGGTACGGAAAATGGAGTTCATGCCGCAGTCCGGAATCAGGGATTTCGGAGAAGCGGAGCTTAATTTGTAAGTACGTGTGGTCTTCTGATCATACATGCCCGGGATGGTGTTGTACATCAGCTCATTGACAAGATAAAGACCAATCCAGTTGAACATGATGGAAGTAATAACTTCGTTTACGTTGAAGTATGCTTTGAAGATACCAGGAACTGCTCCCCAGATGGCTCCGCAGACCATAGCAGCCAGAAGGCATACATACCACGGCATGTGGAGGATGATGGCAAAATACAGGGCGCCGAAGACGCCGACGGTGTACTGTCCGGCAGCACCGATGTTGAACAGACCTGTTTTAAAAGCAAATGCAACCGAAAGTCCGGTCATAATCAGGGGAGCGGACTGAGCGATTTCACTTCCGATTCCCTTCGGCTTTAAGTAAAAGCCGCCTTTGATGATTCGTGTAAATCCATCCACTGCGTTCTCCGCGTTGATGCAGTATAAAATGATAAATCCCACAAGAAGACCGATCACAATACATACAAGAGAAGCGACAATGGACAGAAGAGCGTTTTTCGTTTTTTCGTTCATGCTTTTCTTACCTCTCTTTTATACTTCTTCGGGAACCGGATCCCGTTTTGCACCTGCCATGTAGAGACCGAGTTCTTCGACAGAAACGGTTTTCGGATCCAGCTGGCCGACCAGCTCTCCTTCGTACATAACAAGAATACGGTCGGAAACATCCATAACCTCATCCAGTTCCAGAGAAACCAGAAGAACGGCTTTTCCCTTGTCGCGCTGTGCAACGAGCTGGCTGTGAATGTATTCGATGGCTCCGACATCAAGACCACGGGTAGGCTGTACCGCAACGAGAAGATCAGGATCTTTGTCGATCTCACGCGCGATGATCGCTTTCTGCTGGTTTCCGCCGGACATGCTGCGGGTGATGGTCACAGGACCCTGGCCGCTGCGGACATCGTACTGCTCGATCAGGCGCTCGGCATATTCGCGCACGGCTTTTGATTTGATAAAGCCGAAGGATTCAAATTCCGGCTGCCAGTAACGCTGCAGCACCATGTTCTGCTCGATGGAGTAATCCAGCACGAGGCCGTGTTTATGGCGGTCCTCCGGGATGTGGCTCATGCCCATCTTGGAGCGGTCGCGGATGGAAGCTTTCGTGATGTCCTGTCCGTTGAACAGAATTTTACCGCCGGATATTTTTTCCAGTCCCGTGAGGCCCTGAACGAACTCGGACTGGCCGTTTCCATCGATACCTGCGATGCAGACAATCTCGCCTTTTCTTACATTAAAGGAAACATCTTTGACGGCGTTGTTTCCGTGCACCTTGCTCGGTACGGTCATATGCTCTACTTTCAGAACGGTGTCGCCCGGTTTTGACGGCTTTTTGTTGACGGAGAAGCTGACGTTTCTTCCGACCATCATGCGGGAGAGCTCTTCTTTGGAAGTTTCGCTGATGTTGACGGTTCCGATGTATTTTCCTTTGCGGAGAATCGTACAGCGGTCGGCAACTTCCATGATCTCGTTGAGTTTATGGGTGATGAAGAGGATGGATTTTCCTTCTTTTGCGAGGTTCTTCATGATCTTCATCAGCTCGTCGATTTCCTGCGGCGTCAGAACCGCGGTCGGCTCGTCGAAGATCAGGACTTCGTTGTCACGGTAGAGCATTTTCAGAATTTCAGTACGCTGCTGCATGCCGACGGTGATATCTGAGATCAGAGCGTCCGGATCGACCATCAGACCGTATTTCTCGCTCAGCTCCATGACTTTTGCACGGGCATTCTTTTTCTCGAGGAAAAGGCCTTTGGTCGGCTCTACGCCGAGGATGATGTTGTCGAGAACCGAGAAACATTCGACCAGCTTAAAGTGCTGGTGCACCATACCGATGTTGAGATCGTTGGCGTCGTTCGGTGTGTTGATATGGACTTCCTGCCCATTCTTCTTGATGATTCCGGAGGTAGGCTGATACAGACCAAAAAGAATACTCATCAGGGTTGATTTTCCTGCACCGTTTTCTCCAAGCAGAGCATGGATTTCTCCTTTTTTGAGCTGTAACGTAATGTTGTCGTTTGCCTTGATACCCGGGAATTCTTTGGTGATGTTCAACATCTCAATAATGTACTCATTTTCCATATACATATTCCCTTTCAAGCGTGGTTTTGCAGGACTGCCGAAGGTATGGAAAATAAGGCAGAACTGCGGGCTTTCATTATGTCTAGTATAGCATTTTGTGTGGCAGAAAAAAAGGGGAAGAGAAATAATATTCTCTTCCCCAAAAGGCATATTGTTACAGAAACAGTATGCACATTAGCTGATGTAATCAACGGTTACGTGAGAACCTACTTTCGGCTGATTTTCTGTATCGCTGGAGATTTCGATGGAACCATCGCGGATACCAGCCAGTACAGTTTCATACTGATCCTGTGTGAAGGTTGTGAATCCCCAGGATTCGGAATCGGTAGGAAGGCCGATGTAATCTCCGTCTTTCAGTCCAAGCTGCTGAGCAGTTCCGCCAAGTTCAGAGAAGTTTCCGCTGAAGTAGGAATCCAGAGCGTTGTTGATGGCGCTTGGAAGACCTTTCATAGCGGAAGTCAGGCAGCGCTCGCCGATTTTGGAACGCTGGTCAACGTCTACACCAATAACTTTTCCGTCGTGTGTCTCAGCTGCATCCAGAGCAGATGTCCAGATACCGCCGCCGCAGGCGAATACAACCTGTGTTCCGTCTGCATACCAGCCCTCCATACGGGCAGTAATGGAGTCATCGCCGTAGAACTGGCCGCCATAGTAATATTTTACGTTTACATCTACGCCGTCTTCTTCAGCAGCAGCGTTGATACCCTGTACATAACCGTAACCGAAACGGATAACGGCCGGAACAGCGATACCGCCAAGGAAACCAAGGCTTGTGTAGCCGTCTTTTACTGCAGCGTATCCAGCCAGGTAGCCGGCCTGCTCTTCTTCGAAGGAGCAGATGTACACGTTCTTTCCGAGATCAACAGCTTTGCCGTTTTTTACAATATCACTTTCGGTAACATCGACTGCGATGAAGGTTACATCCGGATAGGTGTCCTGCTCTTCAGCGATGGCAGGTCCGAACAGGTAACCTGGCATTACAACAACGGTAGCACCCTCGGAAACAGCGAGATCGATGGAGTTGATACGCTCTTCATCGGTATCCTCTGCCGGTTTGTAGTACTCGTACTCTACGCCGTTTGCATCGCCGTAGGCGCATACAGTTTCCCAGGTGATCTGGTTGAAGGATTCGTCGGTGATATCTCCGGAGTCTGTGATCATGGCAATTTTCTCACCTGCGGCGTCTTTTTTTTCTCCATCTGTGGAAGCAGAAGCGGAAGTTGCGCTGGTGGAATCGGCGCCTGTGGATGCGTCGGAGGAAGAGGATCCGTTGGAGGAACCGCATCCTGCGAGTGCAGCAGTTGTCATGGCGGCTGCAAGCAGTAAGCTAACTACTTTCTTTTTCATAATAGTATTCTCCTTTCAATAGGTACAGCGTTTCTGTGTGTATGGCTACATTATAATATAAAAGAAAAAAGTATGTCAAGCAAAGGAAAAACTGCGTGAAATCCACTAATTATCTGCATGCGAGCCGGAAATTCTTCGGATAATGGCGTTGGATCTTGCATAAATTTCTTCCGGATCAAAGCCGATGCGGAATTCGCCGTTTTCGTAGAGGATTTGACCGTTTACCATGGTAAGCTTTACGTTCTGTTTGCTGCCGCTGTAAACGAGGTTTTTGATCAGATTATTTTCCGGCTGCATGTTAGGCTGGTGCAGATCAATCATGACGAGATCCGCCTTTTTGCCAACGGCGAGACGGTCACAGTCATCGATCTGCATCGCGTGTGCGCCGCCTGCGGTTGCCATGTAGAGTATCGCATCAGCCGGGATTCCTGCGGCGTCCATCTCACGGACTTTGGAAAGACCGGTGGTCAGGAACATTTCGCGGAACATGTCGAGGCAGTTGTTGCTGGCCGGTCCGTCGGTGCCGATGGCGAGGTTGATGCCGTTATTGTAAAAACGTTTCAGCGGGCAGATGCCGGACGCGAGCTTCAGGTTGGAGGATGGATTGGTAACGGCCGTCAGTTTCCGGTCGCGGAAAATTTCGAAATCGCGGTCCTCCATCCAGATGCAGTGGTAGCCGCCGCCTCCGTACTGGAACATGCCTAAGCGTTCCATCAGCTGCGTCGGTGTGAGGCCCCAGCGTTCTTTGCAGCCTTCGACTTCGCTTTTTGTTTCGGCGTTGTGTGTCCAGACAGGGGAATGGTATTTTTCGGCGAGTTTGGCAACGGCTTCAAGAAGCGGGCCGCCGGTCGTATATTCGGCGTGGAAACCGAGCAGATACGAGGTGCGGTCGGAGAGTTCGTTGACATAGTTATACATCTCTTCGAGAATTTCCGGGCTGTCGACGAAGTTGTTGAGACCGCTGGTAAGAACGGTGCGGAATCCGGTGTCGACCGTGGCAGCGATGCTGTTTTTCTGCTGGATGTACATGTCGAAATTGGAGGTGATGCCGCTCGTCAGATATTCCATGATGCCGAGGATATTGAGCCAGTAAACGTCGTCCCCGGCGAGCTTTGCCTCGTTCGGGAAGACCTGGCGCTCGAGCCATTCGTGGAGCGGGAGATCGTCCGCGTAGGAGCGGAGGAAGGTCATCGGGGTGTGCGTGTGTGCGTTTTTAAAGCCCGGGATCAGGAGATTGCCGCGGGCGTCAATTTCGCGGTCGAAGACAGGGGTCTCTGCGGCATCTGGATCTGCTTTTCTACCAGGTCCGATATAGGTGATGGTGTCGCCGGTGACATGAAGTTCGTCTTCGGCGATGGAAAAATGGTTTTCAGCGTCGAGTACGAGAATTTTGGCGTTGTAAAAACGTGTATTCAAAAAAGATCTCTCCTTTGTTTTACGTGCTGTTTACAGTGTCTTTGCGATGCCCTGAATCGTTGCGGCAACGAGTTTTTTGAACTGCGGTGCAACCATGTCAGCTGCCTCCTGAACTTCCGCATGGCACAGAGGCTGCGGGGAGATGCCGGCGGCAAGATTGGTAATGCAGGAAATACCGATGACGCGCATGCCCATATGGCGTGCAGCGATGGCTTCGCAGGCGGTGCTCATGCCGACCGCGTCTGCGCCGAGGGTGCGGCACATGGCGATTTCCTGCGGGGACTCGTACTGCGGGCCGGTGAGCTGCAGATAAACGCCTTCCATCAGGTCGATATCAAGGCTGGCTGCGGCTTTCCGTGCGATTTTCTGGAATTCAAGGTCGTAGATCTGGCTCATATCCGGGAAACGGGTGCCGAGCTCGTCGATGTTCGGTCCGATAAGCGGAGATGGAACGAAGCAGGCGATCTGGCCGTTTAACAGCATCAGAGAGCCTGGCTTTGTGCCCTGTTTGATGCCGCCGGCGGCGTTGGTTAAGAACAGTGCTTTTGCGCCCATCAGCTTCATGAGGCGGGTCGGGAGAACGACGTCGGTCATCGGATAGCCTTCATAATAATGAACGCGGCCCTGCATGCAGACAACCGGCACATCACCGACGTAGCCGAAGATAAAACGGCCCGCGTGGCCCGGAACAGTGGAAACCGGGAAGCCTTCGATATTGTGGTAATCGAGGGTTGCGGTAACGCGGATATCATTCGCAAAATCACCGAGGCCGGAACCGAGAATCAGTGCGACTTCCGGTTGGAAATCGATCTGGGAGCGGAAGCTCTCGTAGCATTTCATCAGTTTTTCGTAAACAGGGTTTGGGGTGTTGCTCATAGGAAAAACCTCCTTAATATAAATGATTTTCTGATTTTTGAGTCTTTTTTCGGCTATTTTTAGGGAAGAAAAGCCTGCCACAGAGATGTGAGTCCCGGAGGCAGGCTTTTCTTTTAGAAAAAAGATCATCTGGTAGTTCTATTGTAGTATAGAAAACGCGGAAAAGCAATGATTTCAGTCATCAAAAATATTCAGATGCTGTTTCATGATATTTCCCAGCCATTCAATGACCGGACCGAGGGTAATAACCATCAGCACGGTGACAATGCCGAGTTTTCCGCCGAGCAGAACGGCGATCGCAGTGACAACGAAGTCGTAGACGATGCGGATCACACGGAACGAAACGTTCGGCAGGTGGGTGGAGATAATGAAGGATACTGCATCGTACGGTGCAGTTCCCATATCAACATCCATATAGAAGGATGCGGCAAGGATAAACAGGATCAGCGCCGGGATCAGCACGGCGATTCGCACACCCATCGAGGTGAAGAGGTCTGCCGGAAGGACTTTCGCCCAGATCCAGGAGAAAAAGTCGATGGAATATCCCACGAGAAACATGTTTGCGAGGGTTCCGAAGCCTAAGTTTCTGCCGCCGAAAATGATAACGAAGATGAGCAGGACGGTATTGAAGAGCGCCTGCCAGTTTCCGATGCTGATGCCGAGGCGGGTGGAGATGGTCTGGTTTAACAAGGTACACGGATCGGTGCCGAGATCGACGAGAAGCAGCCATGAGAGCGCAAAGCCCATCAGGATGACGGCAGCGATGACCAGAATCAGGCGGGTCCAGAAATGTTTCTTCTGGTAGAAGCCCTGGATGATTTCTTTCATAGTATGAGTTCCTCCCTGTAAAATAATACAAAATGTATTTTTATGCTTTCCGGACTGATCTGCAGAATTTATTTTCTGCTTTTTTGCCCTTTTTCCCAGAAAAATCTCCGCCGTTTTTTCGCCCGGCGGAGATTTGCCTGTTTCTTATTTTAGTATATTTTTTTCAAAATGTAAACAGTTTTCTTTTATCTGTGTCAACAGAATGTTCAATAATAAAATGAACTATAGTGAACATAAAATAATAAAAAATAATTTTTTCGAAAACAATGTTTACATGAAGATTAACAAAGTGAACGCCAACATTAAAATGTGTTTGCACCATGCGCTATGTTTCTGATTAGGCCATGCAGACAGGTACAGCAATCACGTGATTCGTATAAGCGTATTATTCTGCTGGTGAGAAGACGGCAGGAAATCTTGGAAACAAAGAGCTGTACGAGATTCGGGTTAAACATACGGCCTGCGTTGCAGCGGAGATCGGCGAGCATATCGGCAAAATTTTTGCTGGAGCTGTAGGCGCGTCCGACGGAATCGGTTGCCGCATCGAGGCAGTCGGATCAGGTCAAATTCCTCATTGAAAAGGGAACGCGCAAACTTTTCATAATAATGGCGGAACGGAATGCCGCCGTCGAGCTCGATGTAGGAGTTCATGATGTAGCTTGTGAAACGCTGCATGCATTCGTAAGCGCCCTTGTCGCGGGAATTTTTGATGTATTCGAATGATTTGCGCTGGCCTTCGAGCAAAAATAAGCGGCAGGTGTCGGTCCATTCCGGGCGAGCTTCGCAGAGCCAGAAGGTGTAGAGCATCGGGAGCAGGTTGTTTTCCACGTTCATCCAGTCATACTGCGTCGGATCGGCGCCGTTCAGCCAGTTGACGTAGGTGTCCAGCATCTCGGAAATCGAAATTTCGCCGAGATAGCCCTGGATTGTGTGTAGTGTTCCAAGCAGGGTTTCTTCGTTCTGGCGGAAATTTTTGTTTTCTCTGGCATAGGCGAGGGCGTCTTCGGCGGCTTTTTTCAGGCGGAGCAGAATGTCCCCGGGTACTTTGTTCCAGTATAAATATTCATCGACAAGGGAGAGGTAGGAGTTTGCGGAAAACTCTTCAAATTCAAAATCAATCTCCGGCGCTGCGGCACGGATCTGCGGATTGCGGACGATCTGCAGAAATTCTTCATAACAGACGATCTGCTTGCGGACCATTTCTTCCTCATAATAAAGACGCTCGTAAATGGAAGGGCGGAACAGCAGTGTTCCCAGCAGATTTTCCTTACGTTCTTTAGAAAGACAGGCAAAGAGTTCCGGGTTCTGCATAAAGTTTTTGCGGTTTCTGCAGCTTTAATGGATACACTGCGGTAGATGTCATTCAGTTTGTTCGTCGCGCGTCCCTTGTCGGAACCCTGGATCACGTTGTAGCCGACGGTGACGACCTTGAAAATGCAAAAGATATATTCCTCAAGAACGGATTTGTCCTCATTTTCCTCATACTGTTTTTTATAATAATAGTAGAGCGCCCGGAGAATCAGCCAGGCAAGCTGCACATCCACCATCTCCAGCGTCCGCGTATTGGCAAGTGAGCTGGCATGCGTTGTGAGTTTGGTGTAAAAAACTCTAATATGTTTATTATACAATAAGTTGAGGGAAAAGGGGGGAGAAATTGTTGGTTGCGGGTGAAAGATGATCACAAAATTTCATCGACATCCGTTATTATACACGCTATAATAAAATATATCTAACACGTATTGCATTATGAAAGAAAGGAAGTTTGCAGCCATATGGGATTATTTGTGAATCCGGATCAGAGTGCGTTTCAGAGTGCTTTGAATGCCCAGATCTACGTTGATAAATCCGGATTAATTGAATATACGAACAGCGTTCTGGAATCTACGGATGCATTTATCTGCAACAGTCGTCCGCGCAGGTTTGGAAAATCGATTACGGCGGATATGCTGACGGCTTATTACAGCAGAGGATGTGACTCCAGAGATATGTTTTCATCTTTGAAAATCAGTCAGACACCGGATTGGGAAAAGCATTTAAACAAATATGATGTCATTCATTTTGATGTGCAATGGTGTATGGAACCTGCTGGCGGGCCGGAAAATCTTGTGGATTTTATTACACAGAATACGCTTCAAGAGCTGAGGAGCTTATATTCAGCTGAATTGCCCGAAAATATCACATCTCTTCCCGAAGCGCTGTCTTTGATTAATGATGCTACGCAAAAACGATTTGTTATTATTATTGATGAATGGGATGTCCTGATTCGTGATGCATCAGCGGACACAAAAATTCAGGATTCTTATATTAATTTTTTGCGCGGTCTATTCAAGGGAACGCTGCCAACCAGATATATTGCGCTTGCGTATCTGACTGGTATTCTCCCAATAAAAAAAGTGCAGACACAATCAGCACTGAATAATTTTAATGAGTTTACGATGTTGGACGCACGCGGTTTTGCGAAATATATTGGTTTTACAGAAGAAGAAGTAAAAACGCTTTGTGATCAATATCATCGGGATTTTGAGAAGGTCAAACGGTGGTATGATGGTTATCTGCTGGAGAACTGTCAGGTTTATAATCCAAAAGCTGTTGTCGAAGTCCTTCGCTGGAATAAATATCAGAGCTACTGGTCCCGCACAGGCACGTATGACTCGATTGTCCCGCTCATCAATATGGATTTTGACGGATTGAAAACTGCTGTTATCACTATGCTTTCTGGATCTTCTGTTGAAGTTGATGTCTCCTGTTTTCAGAATGATATGATCAATTTTTCCAGTAAAGATGATGTTCTCACTTATTTGATTCATCTGGGTTATCTTGGCTATGATCAGAATACGCAGTCAGCATTTATTCCAAATGAGGAACTTCGTCAGGAACTGACTGCCGCAACCCGGCGGAAAAGATGGGATGAAATGATGGCTTTTCAGGCGGCCTCGGATCAGCTTCTTGATGCGACGCTTGATTTAGATACCGAAACAGTTGCTGATGAAATCGAGAAGATTCACTCTTCCTATACGTCTGTCATCACTTACCATGATGAAAATTCGCTGAGCAGTGTTCTGACAATTGCTTATTTAAGCTCCATGAAATATTACTTCAAGCCGATCCGTGAACTGCCGACGGGACGAGGGTTTGCAGATTTTGTTTATCTTCCGAAACCGGAATTTCGCAGGGATTACCCGGCACTTCTCGTAGAACTGAAATGGAATCATTCTGCCCATACGGCACTGAATCAGATCAAAGAGAAAAAGTACATTGCATCATTGGAACCTTATATTGGAGACATTCTGCTGGTTGGAATTAATTATGATAAAAAGACGAAAAAGCATGAATGTCTGATAGAAAAGGCTTAAATGAATAAAAAGGCAAGGCAGCATATCACAGGAAATCCTGAGGCATGCTGCCTTATTTTGCCAGGCATATCAATAATTGGTTCAAAAAGGATACGTTAGAATACCACTACCAGAAGCATCTTATACTGCTCTTTGCCATACACTGCATGCGGATGTTTTGCCGGCATGACGATGGATTCGCCTTCGTGGAGTTCGTATTTTACGCCGTCGATGGTGATTTCACCGGTTCCGTCGAGGCAGGTGACGAAGGCGTCGCCGCCGGACTCGTGGGTGCTGATTTCTTCGCCTTTGTCGAAGGCAAATAAGGTGATGCTGACGGATTCATTCTGTACCAGTGTTTTGCTGACGATCTGGCCTTCCTGGTAGGAAACCTGATCTTTTAAGACCATAACCTTGGCTTTATTGATATTTTTCATGATGCTCATAGTTCATAAATCTCCGTGATAGAATGAGAACGTGTCTGAAAAAATTCCCAGGCACGTTCTAAAAATGTGTGATTAAGATGAGATGACTCATCAGTGTCGGGCGTGTATAGAAAGGGAATCTGAGGTCCGTTTTCTGATATGCCCAAATTCAAAGATATTTTTGTCTGAACATATACAGTATACGTGGAAAAATGAAAGAAAGCAAGGGGTTTTCTTTATTTTCCGAAAAACAATTCCATATCGTTTTCAACGGTATCGATTCCGGCGATGCCGAAGTTTTCAACGAGAAGAGCTGCAACATTCGGGCTTAAAAATGCCGGAAGTGTCGGGCCGAGGTGGATGTTCTTGACACCGAGCGACAGCAGTGCCAGAAGAACAATCACAGCTTTCTGCTCGTACCAGGAAATATTGTAGATGATCGGCAGATCGTTGATATCGTCGAGGCCGAAGACCTCCTTTAATTTCAGTGCAATCACGGCAAGAGAGTAGGAATCATTGCACTGGCCGGCATCGAGGACGCGCGGAATGCCGTTGATGTCGCCGAGGTTCAGCTTGTTGTATTTGTATTTTGCACAGCCGGCGGTCAGAATCACGGTGTCTTTCGGCAGTGCCTGTGCAAAGTCAGAGTAATAGCTGCGGCTCTTTGCACGGCCGTCACATCCAGCCATGACAACGAATTTTTTGATCGCGCCGGATTTCACGGCATCGACGATCTGGTCTGCCAGGGCGAGTACCTGTGCATGGGCGAAGCCTCCGACAATGGTTCCCTGCTCGAGTTCCGTCGGCGGTGCGCAGTGCTTTGCCTGTTCGATGAGCAGAGAGAAATCTTTTGTCTCACCGATGACGCCGTCGATGTGCGGGCATCCCGGATAACGAACCGCTCCGGTTGTGTAAATACGGTTTTTGTAGCTGTCCTTCGGCGGCACGATACAGTTCGTCGTCATCAGAATCGGGCCGTTGAAGGCTTCAAATTCTTCTTTCTGCTTCCACCAGGCGTTACCGTAATTTCCCTTAAAATGTTCATATTTTTTGAACGCCGGATAGTAGTGTGCAGGCAGCATTTCGGAGTGGGTGTAAACATCGATGCCGGTGTTCACGGTCTGCTCGAGCAGCATCTCGAGGTCGAGCAGATCATGACCGGAGACGAGAATACCCGGACGGGTGCCGACACTGAGATCGACGGTGGTGATCTCCGGATTGCCGTAAGCGGAAGTATTGGCCTCATCGAGCAGTGCCATTCCCTGCACGCCGTAGGAGCCGGTCTCGAGTGCGAGAGCCGTCAGTTCCTCTGCGGAGAGGGAATCGTCGAGCGTTGCGGCGAGAGCACGCTGCAGGAAGGCATCGATTTCCTCGTTTCCTTTTAAGAGAACATTGGCATGGCTGGTGTACGCGGCAAGTCCTTTCAGACCGTAGGTGATGAGCTCGCGTAAAGAGCGGATGTCCTCATTTTCCGTGGAAAGTACGCCGACGGTAACTGCTTTTGCGGCAAACTCATCGGTTGTGCCGTTCCAGAGGGCGGTCTCCGGCAGAGCGGAGCAGTCGGCAAGCTGAGCGAGAAGCGCTTTGGTCTCAAGCGTTGCCTCAATTCGTGTGCGGATCGTATCATCATCAAAGTTCACGTTTGTGATGGTCGTAAACAGGTTTTCGGTGATGAGATGATTGACGCTGGCATCGACGGTTTTTCCTTCGCGGCGGAGCTGTGTCGTCACGGCGGAAAGTCCTTTCGTCGTCCAGATCAGCAGATCCTGCAGCGCCGCTGTCTCCGGGCGCTTTCCACAGACACCGGATTTTGTACAGCCGGAGCAGCCGGCAGTTTCCTGACACTGGTAGCAAAACATATTCTGTTCCATAAAAATAGTTCCTCCTGTAGGGTATTTTCGAGGGGTTAAGCGCAGAGGGAAAAACAGATCTGCGCGGAGTTTCATAATTTACACGTACAGAATATCGGATATAACAGGAAAAGTATGTGGTTATAACCACGGAAATAGAGAAAAAGAAAGAAAAGTGGAAAATAAATCACATAAAATTTACGCTGCGGTACCGCCTAGAGAGACGGATGACGCAGCGTAAATTTGTTTTTATGAAATTCGAGGATTCCCTCTTTCTGCATTTTTCCGAGTTCTTTGGAGAGGGCGCTCCGGTCGAGGTTCAGGTAGTCGGCGAGGCCCTGGCGGTCGAAGGGGATCGTAAAGGTGTCGGCGCCGGTTTTGGCAGACTGCGCGGAGAGGTAGACCAGCACGCGCTCGCGGATCGTCTTTGGTGTAGTGCAGAAAATGCGGTTGGAGAGGGTAAGATTTTTCTGCATGGAGATGCGGAGCATGTTACTGCGAAGCTGGGACTGCCATGCATCATTACCATCGGCGGTCTGGTCGAGGTTTCGAAGATTGAAAAAGAGAACCGTCGAGGCTTCGGCTGCTGTGACATTCACCATCATCGGCTCCCGACAGAAGGCATACGTCTCGGCAAATACCTGGCCGGGGGTGATCTTGCTTAAGATACTGCGGTTGCCCCAGAGATCCGTATTCTCCACGAAAACGCTGCCGGACAGCACAATCCCCAGTTCGGACACGCGGTCACCCATGTGATAAATGGTCTGGTTTTTCTCAAACGAACACGTCCGCAGCCACCCGCTCGAAACAAGAGCCGCCCGCCCGGTTTCCGAGATGCCATGAAAGAGCGGGAGAGAAAACACCTCGGCCGGAAAAACAGCATCAGCCAATGATTTCATACTGCAGCATCTCGTATTTCAAAATACTGCCCTCCATAATTTCCGGCGGCAGCAGCGCGCGGGCAACCAGTTTCGTTTCATTGTCCTCCGGTTCGATGTCATTGCGGCGTAAATGCGCGTAATCACCATCGATGGCGACTACTTTGTAGGTGCAGGATAACATAAGAAAACAACCTCCTTTTTCTTTACATGATACCTATTATACCGTGTGCAGAAACGGATGTCGATGGAATTTTTAATGCCGGAAACAAAAGTCTATGCTATACTTACAGCAGGGTATGACAGAAAAGAAAGGATGGAAGGTAGGATCCTGGGGGAAGAACATGCAATGGCAGGTTCTTTTTTTCTAAGAAAAAGGGAGAAAAGGTACATTTTAGAAAGGCCCTGTTTTCTCTATAATAAAGCCATAAAGTTCAAGAGATACGAAACCAGAACAGGAGGGAGAAAATGAAAAAGGGCAAAAACAAAATAAGAAAAATCTGGAAGGATTATAAAATGATTTACCTGATGATCATTCCAGATGCCGTGTGCGATCCTGGTTGCACTGTTCCTGAATGAAATCCGAAAGAAAGCGGTGAAACGTGTTGTACAGACCGTTATCACCTTCTTGCATTTCATTTCATGGGTCGTTATGGCAGGAATCATTACAGGACTGTTTGGATCATCTGGAGCAATCAACGGAATCCTCACTTCGATAGGACTGCCGTCGGTATCACCGATCTCCAAAGCATCTACATTCTGGGAATTCATCTGGGCATCTGACTGGAATCGAACCAGCGGCCTTCCGCTTAGGAGAGCTCCATCGCCAAGAGGCAGACCAAAGGTACTTGCCATAACCAGGTTACTTCCTCCTTTGCGCCATATTATCAAAATCTCTCTCTGCAATTATTTTTGCAGAAAAGAATTCAACCTCTATATAACGAAACGCTGAGAGCCTGTTTTACAGTGGGGTACGACAAAAAATTTAAAAATTTTTCGAAATACGTCAAAAAAGCCCGACAAAACAAATACTTCAACAATCTCCAAAACCAGAAAATACTTCTGATCTTGCAGTGTATCCGTAAATGTTTTGCCGGGCTCTTAGTGATTCCAGTCAGGTTCAGCTCCTTGACAAACTCTTGCTGTCTGGTGCGTTCTTGATGGTTCCTGCCAAATCCAACGCTTACTACAGACAGCTCATTCTATTCTGTTATGATCCCTGATTCACTATCTTTTTTTTAGACATAAACCAATAAAATATAACACAAAATGCTAAAGCAAACACAACACCAAAAACATTTTGAATCACTCTAAGACTAACCGCTCCTTGTAGTCCATAAGTCTCTGTAGCAATGGCTAAAGCACCAAATGTGTTAAATACTGCCTGCCAGCCATATTGTGCTGAAAATCCTACACCGATTCCACCAAGAATTCCTATATATGCATAGATTGACGAAGGAAGCAGAAAATATAATACTGTAAAACATATAACACCTGCAATATTTCCGACAATCCTTTTACGGACTCTGTAGTGCATATCTTCCATAAACGGCAAAATCGCGGACATGGCCGCAATACCAGCCCACATTGCACGTGGCATATTACAAAGTTCTGCAATGCAAAGGACAATCGGTACGCATAAAATCTGACATATCTGCCATTTTGTTCTGGAAGAAGTGATATCAAATTCTTGTATCAGATCTTTCAGATTTCTTTTATAAGTTCTGTTTTTATGATTTCGATAAAATACGAAGCAGGTAAGTGCTGCACCTAAAGCCATTCCGACTAATCGCATCTGATAGCTTTTTCCCGTAACATCATAACCATATAGCAGCAGATACCCAAGAACCAATGTAGATTGATTAAACATGAATGGATTATGGCATCCGAACAGAATCAACACAGCCAGTGCCGCAATATTTAACAGCATTCCCAATACCGGTGAAAACTGATTTGCTAAATGCGGACATACAGTCATAATTACAAAGAACAAAGCCAAAAGCATCGTAGATTGTCCGGTGTGGATCCCCAGATCCGCATTTCTAAACACCATGAGGCATAATAAGACTACTACACCTACAATGCTGTTCTCATTTCCAAATAGGATGCTGAAAATACTAACAAAGAAAAAACAAAATGCCATTGTAACAGCTATCTTCACCAGATATACCCACATATGATATAATTTTTCTTTTAGTGTTTCACTCTTTTTCAACAGGTTTTTAGAACCTGCCTGATTTAACTGCAACTCCTGATAAAATGTCATATAAATCCTCCCATTTTCTAATTTATCTTAAAACTATATAATCTCATCTTTCTGCTTTGGCAGCTCTATAACAAATCTGCACCCACCATATTCACGGTTTTCTGCTTTGATTGTTCCTCCGGCACTATCTACAATCCGTTTTACAAGTGCAAGACCTAGGCCATTTCCTTCTGCTTTATGAGATCCATCTACCTGATAGAACTTGTCAAATATTCTGGATTTTACATCATCCTCTATTCCTGGTCCTTCATCTTCCAGAATGAACTTAACAGAATCCTGTTCTTGTTTCAGAAACATCGTAATTGTCCCCTTTGAAGGGCTGAACTTAATCGCATTATCCAAAAGATTTATCCAGATATGCATAAAAAGTCCTTCATTCCCAGTATATTTAACTTCCTCCAATTCTACCTGAAAACCAATTTCTTTTTCTGTCCATTTTGTTTCCAATGAAAGAAATGCCTGGCGGATCTGTTCATCCAGACGATATTCTGTTTTTTTCATTGGTATATTCTGATTCTCTAACTTGGATAACAGCAAAATATTACCAACCAATCCGGAAAGTCTTTGGGTGTTAAATAAGATTTTTTCTACATATTCCTCTTGATCCGGAGACAGTTCTTCTCCCTGAAGCAGCATTGTATATCCTTCAATGGCATTAATCGGGGTCTTAAACTCATGAGAAACATTAGATACAAAATCCATCTGCAGCACCTCTGTTGCACGAAGTTCTTTTGTCATAACATTAAAACTTTGATAAGATTCTCCAACTTCTGCTATACGGCTGTTCGTTTCCAAATGCTGTTCAAAATCTCCCTGAGAAACTTCCTTCATTGCTTTACTAAGTCTGGTAATTGGTTCCAGTAACTTTGCATTGATAAAGGAAGTGATCAGCCCTGCAATCAATGTATTGAAAATCAAAAGCCAGCCAAGCAAAGGTATGCTGCCCGGCAGATTAAAAAAATGATTCAAAAAAGCAAATAATAAAGCAGATATGACTGTTGAAAATACAAGTGCCAGCCAGATTGCACCAGTCAGACAGGATCGGATCCGCAATTCTTTTTTTTTCTTTTGTTCCATTATTTTTTCACCACCTTGTATCCAATTCCACGCATTGTTACGATTTCAAAATCCGGGTTATCTTTAAAACGCTCTCTGAGTCTTCCTATATGTACCTCTATTGTATGTGGGTCTGCCTCCGTCTCGTATCCCCATACTTCATCCATCAACTGTTGTTTTGTAAATGTTCTGCCTGGCGAAGCTGCAAGCTTATATAAAAGCAGGAATTGTTTTTTAGGTAAAACAAGACTTTCCTTATCAGTTGTAACCGTCATTGCATCATAATCAAACTCTGTTGAACCGATCACAATTTTGTGTTCATTCAATATCTGTGCACGGCGAAGCAGTGCTCCGACTCTTAAAACCATTTCATTCACATTTACCGGTTTTACCATATAATCATCACTTCCCGAAAAAAATCCCTGACGCATATCATCAAAGGAACCTTTCGCAGTGATCATAAGCACTGGTATCTGATATCCTGCTGAACGAAGTTCTGACACCAGTTCATAGCCATCCATAACCGGCATCATAATATCAGAAATGATCAGATCAATATATTCCTTATCCAATACTTCTAATGCCTGTGCTCCATCCGATGCACTTTTGACTTGATATCCATTCTTCTCAAGCACTTTTTGGAATAGCTGGCTTAATTCTTTATCATCTTCTACAATCAATATTTGAAACACGTTTTCCTTCCTCCTTATTAAAACAGATACCTTGCCCATCCAAGCAGATGCTGTACCAAAAATATTTTTCTCTGACGTTTCTTTGTTAATTCGATTGGCTCTACATGATATGGATCATTATAAGTTCCGTCTTCTAATATCTGGCGGGACACTTTTTCATATTCCATCATGCCCTCTTCCAACTGTTTATTAATATCTTTACTGCGTATTACAAGCATCAGTTCCGTATCCAGATATGCACTTCTCATGTCCATATTAAAGGAACCGATTACAGACAGATCATCGTCAATCAGAATACTTTTTCCGTGGTATGAATAACCGCCTTCATATTCCCAGATATTAATTCCTGTACTTAAGATTCTATTTCTGTTTTTCGCATAATCGGCAGACCCAAATGGATTCCCATTATTCGCAACTGAATTTGTCATGATAGAAAAATCTGAAACGTTCTCTGCAATCTCCTCCCATGTATTATACATCATATCATTACAGATAATATATGGCGTGTGGATCTTCACACGATTTTTTGCATTTTTCATCAATTCTCCCAACTGATACCACACTACTGGTTCTTTGGAACCGGTGTGAATAGGATTTGACACTAATGTAATCTTTTCTGTCTCAAAAGTTTCGTCCGTATAATCGGTCTCGCAGATTCTTTCCTTATTCTCTTCAAAATATTTCTGATAGCTGTTCTGCAGCTCTAAAACTGCGTTCTTTACAGATTTTCTATTTGCCAGTTTTTTATTGTTATGAAAATAACTACTGTCTTCCTGATTCCATATGGTTTCAAAATACTCTGACAACTGGTTAACTGAATTTTCTTTCTCAGGTTCATCGCAAACCACTAACACGTCTCTGTCATAGTTCTTATGTCCCGGAAAATCACCCAGGAAATAATTGTATGTATTTCTTCCCCCAAGAATATATCTCTTTCCATCTGCAATCAAATATTTATCATGCATTCTACCCATCATTTTCCACGGTTTCAACGGATTGGCCTTATTATACAGTTTAATTTCAACATTCTCATGGGAAGATAATCCATAGAAATACGGATTTCCTTCCATATCAATCCAGCTCTCCATTCCATCTACTAACAGACGAATATGTACACCTCTGTCTGCCGCATCATGCAGTGCTCCTAAAATCAATTTTCCACTTTCATCGGATTGAAATGCAAAAGTAGAAAGAATAATTTCCTTTTTTGCATTCTTGATCAAACGCACTCTTTGTAAAAGCGCTTCTGGATTCTTTTCTATGATCACTGCACGTTCCGTATTTTCACTGCATTCGTTCCACGAACCATTTTTTGTTTCTTTTTTGGTTGTATTGGACACTTCCGGCTGCTTTTTATATGCAATGCAGATTCCGAGTAATTCATAAAAAGCCACACATAATAAAATTGCCAGTATAACAAGAAGGATTTTACATATCTTATGCTTTTTCATTGTATATCACCTGATTCCTTTTCATTTCATACTTATACAATACAAAGTCAATCTCAATTTAACCTCAACAAGGTTTGTTTTTTTCACCCACGCAAAATCTTCTTTGTACAACAGACTGTTAGATATAACAAAAACAGCCTTTCAAAAACAGTTAACTTCTAAATCAACTGTTTTTTGAAAGGTCGTTTCATCAGATTCTTATAGCAATCCAGCAAATAATCTCATAAATAATTGTCCCAGTCTCAAATATGCACTTCGTCCGGTTTGATATTGGTCTGTCACATCACGACATTCTCCCATCGTTCTTATCAGATCATTTTTTATTTCCACAACTGCCTGACAATCTGCCATAAAACAGCCGTTTTCAAAATGGTGATATAAACTTCGATAATCCAGATTAATTGTTCCACAAGTTGCCATACAGTCATCTGCCACACTCATTTTTGCATGACAGAAACCAGGAGTCCACTCATAAACACGAACACCATGTTTAACTAATCCATGATAAAAAGAACGAGTTATATTATAAATGAACTTCTTATCAGGGATACCCGGTGTGATAATTCTTACATCTACCCCTCGCTTAGCAGCCAGGCATAACGCATGTGTCATTTCATCTGTTATGATTAGATATGGAGTCATAAACCAACAGTATTTTTCAGCTTTATTTATCATACTGATATAAACTTCTTCTCCTACCTGCTCATTATCCATAGGACTGTCTGCATAAGGTTGAACAAACCCAGTTTGCTGTGCCGCATAATCATAATGGAAAAGGTATTTACTAAAATCAGAATCATTAGAATCCTTATCACTTACTGCATTCCACATCTCCAAAAATGTCACCGTAAGCGACTGAACAGCATCTCCTTCTAAACGAATACCTGTATCTTTCCACTGTCCGTACGGGTGTGTGTAATTAAAATATTCATTTGCGAGATTATATCCACCTGTAAATCCGACTTTTCCATCAATAACTGTTATTTTTCTATGATCACGGTTGTTCAAAAACAGATTTAAACCTGGCATAAACGGATTGAATACACGGCAATGAATTCCTATTCGCTCCATTTTTTTCACAAAATCTGTATTAATAAAGCCTATAGAACCCATATCATCATAGAATACTCTAACTTCCACACCTGCTTTTACTCGCTCTTCCAGAACATCTTGAATCTTATGCCATGCTTCAGCGTCTTCTATCGCATGATATTCCATGAAGATAAATTTCTGTGCTTTCTTCAAATCCTTAAGCTGTGCCTCTAATCCTGTCACTGCTTCATCAAAATACACAATATCTGTATTCTGATAGATTGGATACTGCGAATTTCTTTGTATGTAACTTGCGATATTTCCTGCTTTCGGAATCGTTTCTTTTATTCTACTCAAACACTCCTGATTGTCAGGAAGCATTGGTAATAATTTACTATCAATTTCTGTATATCGTTCACGCATTTTATGTGTGCCACCATTCAAACCAATCAACAAATACAGGCCTACACCCATAATTGGGAAGATTAGAATTAAGATGACCCAAGGCATTTTCATAGAAGAGGTCTTATCTGATGCGTACAATCCCAAAACCAAGATTCCACTCAAAATCCTTGTAAATAAATTTATAATTTCTGCATATTCATTCAAGCGTGTTACGATAGTAATAATAAAAATTACTTCCAGAAGAATGCAGACTATGGAAAAACACAGCCGTTTTACCCCATTTTTTGTTTTTGCTTTGCCCTCTAAAGTATCTTGCTTCATATATATTCCACCTTCCTACTTGCTCAGTTTTCTGCCTAAATTTCATGAAACATACCAATTTTGTCTTTTATTCTCTGCATTTCATTATCCGCTTCAATGATAGCTCTTGCAGAATGAAGTAATTCTTCACTTATCTCATCATAACCAGGCATTTCTTCAATTCCTTTTTTATAGCGAAGTTGATGTTCCAATGTTGCCCAGAAATCCATACCATTGGTTCGAATCTGTAATTCTACACGCATAGGTGTTTTACCCTTAGCAAAAAATACTGGTATTTCAACAATCATATGATAGCTTCGATAACCATTCGATTTTGGATTTTTTATATAATCTTTTATTTCAATAACTTTAATATCATCCTGTTGGGTAATCAAATCTGATATCATATAAATATCGTCAATAAACGCACAAACTATTCGAACGCCTGCTACATCATTGAGATATGTCTGTATATTTTCTGTTGTAAATTCATATCCCATCTTCTGCAGTTTATCGTAAATACTATTGGGCTTCTTAATTCTTGTTTTTATAAAAGAAATAGGATTTCGATTGTTCTCAACTGAAAATTCATCATCCAAAACCTCAAGTTTAGTTTGTATCTCCCGAATAGCACAACGATACATCATCATTAAATTATAAAATTTTGTAGCATTATTTAAAAACTGTAGTGATTCCGGACTGTTCATCTTGAGTTTTTTTACTTCATCTTTTGTCATGGAACTTTCCTTTCTACCTCATCCCTGATTTCAAAACATTATTTATTTTGATAGTTGATTCGTTCTCCTTGAATTACTGGATAACAAATCATTTTATCACTATCCAGATTTTCTACATGCATATCTACTGCACTGATCTGATGGTTTTCATAAGTATTGTAATAATAAATACCTTTTGTAACATTACAACACGACGTATACAATGTGATTTCATATTTTCCATCCGCTACTTCGCAACATCCTCGTTGCTGATCCACAGATCCGAGAATGTGGAAGAATTGGCTAACGCTTTCTTCCTCTGATTCACCTGAAATTGCATTTACCTTTGTAAAAGCTACACGTACAAAGCGTGAGGAAGATGAGAGATCTCCCGGAAGACCTAATCCTCCCATACCTCTACTATATGCATCAAGAGCCAAATTTTCGCAGAAAGTATTTCTGGGCTGTTTAGGAGATAAATACATATAATTATTTAGTTGAAACATCTGCTGTGGAAATGGCGGATTATTCGTAAGCACTCCTACTGGATTGTCATAAATATGCAAACCATCTGACATAGATTCTACCGTAATTGACTCATTCTCATCAGAAATGATCCAGTGTAATTGTGCTAATGGTAATTGCTCGCTAAAAGGAGTATTAACAATATTAATTCGTTCAAGAAGCTCGCGAACTTCAACTAAAGAAGAACACTGACTTAAAATCCACGGAATAAATTCAAACTGTGCAATATTTTCCACATCTGGCTTAATCGCGGCATAAACAGCATTTCCGACAAAATTCAGTCCTGCCATTGCCACTCCTTTTTCATTCATAGCATCATAATACAAAGGATAATCCTCTGCAACATGAGCCATTCCAATAATTGCATAATGATTTTTCATATCGCCAACATGGCGAAAATTAAACGCATAATTACGTGGTGTAATTACTATCTGATCACCATAAGAGAATTCATAATCGAGGGTTCGTCCAAAGTAAAAATCTTTTGTTTTATAAGTCGCTGCTGTACACATGATCGTTTATCCTCCTAAATAGATTGAAATATGTCAATGAGTTTTTTTCTTAAACCATAGTATAGCACAATCTTTTATTTTGTTCCAACTTCATACATGATCATAACATGTAAACTTTAAACTATTTTCCTAGATTATTTCTCCATCAGTTTTTCAAACCAGGTATCCATAGCTAGGATGAATTGACCTACGTCTGGCAATTCTTGCAGCATTTCGTTTAGGGTTTTGTGCTTCACATATTTCTGCACATACACCCAACAGACAACGCTACTGGCTTCTGATACAATGTCAGCTATGGTTTTGCGCATAAGCTCTTCAAATTCAGCAATTTCTTCTTTCGGAACAACATCATATGTGGTGACAGTATGGAGCCTCTCTATCTGGATGGACAGATCATCTGGATTCATAAACAAGAAACTCTTGAAGAAGGAGAAATCGGTGTCTTTTTCCTCGATGGTGATGCTTATGTAAAGAAATATCATCAATCTGATTCCGGTATCCAACTTATTTCTCTAAATAAAAAATATGCTCCTATCCAAGTCACTTCCGGCTCCACCTTAAAAACTTTTGGAAAAGTAGTTGGCTAATTTTAAAAGGCTGATGCATTAACAGTAAACTTGCAGGGCGTCTTTTTTCACCATTTTGCATGGCTTATAGCGTTCACAAAACACATTCACAAGTTTCACAACATTCACAAAATCTTCACAAAAAATTAGCACTCACCTCTTGACAGTGCTAATAATGCGTGTTATATTACAGATAGAACAAAGGAAGAGAGATAAAAGAAAAGGTATTCCAGATGTTCGAAGAACTAGAAATGATAATACAGCAGACTGGATCGTGAAGATCTAGGGAGCTTTTGAAAGGAGATATGACTTATGTTAATGCCTAGTATTTTTGGAGAAAACTTATTTGATGATTTCTTTACACCATTCTATTATGATGACAAAGATGAGAAGAAAGCGGAAAAGAAGCTGTACGGAAGAAGAGCACAGAATCTCCTGAAGACAGATATTAAGGAAAAACCGGAAGGTTATGAACTGATTGTTGATGTTCCTGGCTTCAAGAAAGATGAAGTCAAAGTTGCATTGAAAGATGGTTACTTAACTGTCAGTGCAGCAAAAGGTCTGGATGAAGACGATGAAGATAAGAAGGGACACTACATCAGACGTGAACGTTACGCAGGAGCCTGCGAGCGAAGCTTTTATGTAGGCGAAGAAGTGACTCAGGAAGACATTAAAGGTGAATACAAACATGGAATCCTGAAACTGTTTGTTCCGAAGAAAGAAGCAAAACCAGTTTCCAATGATCCGAAATATATAACCATTGAATGATAATGATAACATCTGATTGATAAAAAGCTCGTGGTGTTGCCCGAAGATTTCGGGCAGTACCCTTTAAATATAATTGTAAGTAACAGTCGAAAGACTTGAATATAGATTTGTTTGTCATGAAAAGGAGAGATGACTTATGTTAATGCCTAGTATTTTTGGAGAAAACTTATTTGATGATGATTGGATGAACTTCCCGTTTAACGATGAGTTTTGGGGCAAGAAGAATCCGCTTTATGGTAAACATGCGCAGAACATGATGAAAACGGATATCCGTGAAACAGACGGTAGCTATGAACTGGATGTCGATCTTCCGGGATTTAAGAAAGACGAGATTCAGGTACAGCTGAAAGATGGTTATCTGGTACTTTCTGCTGCAAAGGGACTGGATAAAGATGAAAAAGATAAAGAAGGTAATTATATCAGGCGTGAACGCTATGCGGGCAGCATGTGCCGAAGCTTTTATGTAGGCGATGCAGTAAGCGAAGAAGACATTCATGCAAAATATGAAGATGGTATTCTGAAACTGTCCGTGCCAAAGAAAGCACCTGAGAAAATAGAAAAAGATGGTTATATTGCCATTGAAGGTTAAGGAAATCTCCTTATAGTCGGGGCTGTCGCATCAATGATTAGGAAATCATAGGTGCGGCAGCATCTTTTTGCCGTTTTTAAGGCGAAATATTCTCTCCTTTCATTCTGTTTCTACAAGAAGGCGAACTTTAATAAACCTTTTCTGGAAAAAGGTTCGTTTTCAGGATTTACTTTTGACCTGTCAAAATCAGGCGGTTTGTTTGAGTGGAAATAAATGCCGCCCTGTCCTTCCTGCCTGAATCTTATGATGAAGCTTGTTTATGTTATACCCGATCGCCAGCAAGATACTCTGGGCGGTTACATTTGCTTTCCTTCGATATAAATATCGCCTGAATTCCATATACAAAAGTTCTCCTGCTAATATTCATGCCGTCAAAAATTCCATCCATCTTACCGCCTCTGAAAATGGAGAATTTATGGAAAAACCGGAACCGGACGAGTGAACGGGCAGGATATAAATGGCTGGTTTATAGGTTTTATAGAAAGCCAAAATAATACATACTTTTTCTCCACAAATATTCAAAGCGAACAACGTGCAACTGGTAGTAAAGCATCAGATGGTGCTTTATCTACTCGTATTGATTCGTCACATAAATATAAGCATCTTCCAACGTTGCAGGAATTGACATACACTCCAATTCTGGCTGTATTTCAGAAATCACTCTTAACTGCAATCCCCCCTCAACATACTGTTTAGATGTAATACGATACTTCTGTTCCACTTCTCTTGCTTTTCTCTCATCAGGTACTTTGCAAATCCAGATTTTCCCCTGTGCTTCTTCTGTCAAATTCTTCATAGAACCCGCATACAGAAATCGACCTTTATGCATAATTGCAAGCTGATTGCAGGTGGCAGCTAAGTCTTCTACCACATGAGTTGAAAACAAAACCGTTCTGTTTTCAGAAAAATCTACTAACAAATTGCGGATGCGAATACGTTCCTCCGGATCTAAACCGGTAGTTGGCTCATCCACAATTAAAAATTCCGGTTCATTTAAAAGCGCCTGCACCAATCCTACCCGTCGCTTCATACCGCCTGATAACTGCTTCATTTTCTTCTTACGATGTTCTATAAGACTGGTCTTTTTCAAATAATAATCTATCCGCTTTCTACATTCTGCTTTCGGAACACCTGCCAGATCTCCCATATACTCCAAACACTCCTGAACCGTCAAATTAGGATACAGTTCAATTTCCTGTGGTAAATACCCTATCTTTCTTTGGATTTTTTCATAGTTTCCTTCGCTATACAAAATTCCGTCTAATGTAACCATTCCGTTTGTAGGTTTAAGCACAGTGGTCAAAACTCTCATCAAAGTTGTCTTTCCCGCTCCATTTTCTCCCAATAGTCCAAATATCCCATTTGGTATATCTAAATCTGCATGGTCGATTGCTGTGACACTATTCTTAAATCTTACCGTTAAATCCTCAATATGAATACTCATAAATTTACCCTCTCTTTCTTACGATCTTCGGCAATGCCAGTAACAAAATCAGTCCGATACAAATACACAAGCCTTTCCCATACAGCCATGTAATATCGGCAGTATTTTCTATATCTCTAAAAGAATAAGAAAACAGATTCCATGCTCCAAAAAGTTTATCTCCACCTGTGGAATTTGTTGCTACCCATATCAAAAGACTGCTTCCAATTCCCATCCACATATTGCGAAAAAGCATAGACAATGTATTAGCCAATATTCCCCAAAAGAAAATAGTTACTACAATCGCCCCAAAACAGGTAATAAACTGAAGTATTTCACTTTCTGTTACTGGATGTGTAATTGGTTTCTGAAACGCAAAAAACAATCCATATCCAAGAACAGCGAGCAGCAGCAAAAAAGTTCCCTGTATCATCAGTCTCTGTATAATAGAATAGATTCTCTTTTTTATCTGATACAGTCTCTGAACTTCGGAACGGTTGCTTGTAATTTCCTGCACATAAGTATCTGCACAAAAAACAGCAGTCAATATCGCAAAAGGCGGCTCTATGGATAGTCCTATTTCATACGTGAAAACAACTGCACGAATCACACTTAAAATTACAACAAAGGATACTGCATAAGCAATTTTATAAAATGGCAGAACAATCTTCATTTCCTTCTTCATTTATATTCGCCTCCGCTTCCAAATCTGTATCGAAATCAGTATAATTACTACCGATACAATAATAAGAAAACTTTGATTTAAGAGCGCCATCGGGGGCGGTGTCGTATCAAAAAGCTGCCCCGGAAATCGTACCATGATTGCCAAAGGTTTGCCCCAATATCCGTAAACTCCCTCTGCATTAGTTCCGCCCAAATTGGAATACACCATATAAAGAATCAAAAGTGGTACACCCGGAAGTGGATTTTTAAATATGAGTGAAATCAATGTATATATACTCACAATCATCAGCATATTAGGCAATATATAAAGTACCGTAGAAGCCACAAAATCCCATAGTCGCACTTCAAATCCACTATCCTTTGTATAGATGCGGCACAATACCCAAAACAGTATATTCAAAATAGTTAGCACAAGCAAACAAATTGTAAATCCTGCACTCACTTTTCCCATTACATACTTCCCGGCAGTCACAGGCTTTGTATGCAACAATTCATAAGTATGCTTTTTTGTATCTTGTAAAAATAAAACCGCCAACATAATAATTGCAAAAAACACCATATACAGACCCGCAAAATCAGCAAATTTTCTTGCGTAATAAAAAGAAAATGTCTTATCTTCCAATTTTTTATCTAGATATGCGTTGATTTCTTCTGCCGTTCCCTTATAATACGTACTGTCCTCGTATAAATACCTTGCCCCGTACCAGTCATATTCCTGCTCCAAATACGCATAGGCCTCTTTTAAATTCATGCTTTCCAGCTTTTCAATGACATTCTGTGCTTCTGAATCCGTCAATCCAAACACATCCGTTAATTTTATTTTTACCTTTTCATGCCATACCTCTCTGTGCTTTTCAGGCGTGGCTGGAATATAGCCCTCATACACTTCTCCTTCAACCGAAGTGTTGGACTGATCATTGATGATTTCCTCCCCCGTTGTAAGATAATGTGTGGTTAAATATGGACTTGTCGCATTAAACACACCATAAATCACAAGCAGAACACCTACCCAAAATAACGGTCGCTTTAGATAATTCCTAATCTCTCTTTTAAAAATAGCAATCATACGTATTCCTCCTTTCCTTCGTTATAGACATCATAAAATATAAATCACAACAAAAAGACAACAGCATAAAAAAATCGGACCGCTCATGCAATCCGATGAAATACTGCTGTTATTACAGCTCCACTCTGTTTTTCATTTTCTATCAATAACTGACCACCATGCTTTTCACAATACAATCTGCTGATATACATGCCCATTCCTGAATGTTTCAAACTGTCTTTCACATTTTGCTGATAAAAAAGCTCTGTTGCCTTTTGCTTGTCTACTGTAAAACCCACTCCATCATCCTTTACTCTGATTTGTAATTCAGAACAAGTAAGGAGAACTTCCATTTCCACTTTTGTTTTAGCATAACGAAAGGCATTTGACAAAAGGTTTTCTATAACCTCTAAAATCACTTCCTTATCTCCCGAAAATTTTTCTGCTGTTTCCACACATTCTAATTCGCATCTTTTTCCAAATTTTTTCTCAAACACATTCAACTCTGCCTGTATATCTATTTCTAACTGCATACTTGTAATTTCTTCTACCACTAACTCCCTTGTATCTAAACTGCTCATCTTCCTCATTGTTTCTACAAATGTATCCATGCGTTCAATCTGTTTTTTACTCTCATTTACCATACCTAAGGCTCGATCCATATCTATCTCTTCTTCAGGAAGATATTCTGAAAGCATTTCCTGATACCCCGCCAATACAGATAGCGGTGAACGGATATCATGTGCAATCGCTGCTCGCAAAGCCTTTTCTTCCTCAATTATTTTCCATAATTGATGGTTATTTTCTGCAAGCTGCTCCTTCATCCGTTCAAATTCCTCGCACAATCTTCCCATTTCATCCTTATTTTCATAGGTAATATGAAAATCCAAATTATTTCGACCAACCTGTTGTGATGCCAGTTCTAATTCTTCAATGGGATTTTTTAATTTATGCTTATAAAAAAGAAACACTGCTATGATATTGCCTACCACAGACACAATAAGTACTGTAAACGTCTGAAGGAAGTCACATATCTCTGATACATGATAATCAAATTTTTTCATTTCATAAGAATTCGGTCTCGGAACATCTGTCAAATACTTTCTACCGTCACCTTCAGCCATTTCAAAATACTTTTCTTGATCTACGTATTTCCACCAAATGTCATCTTGTATAGTTGCTGCCATTCGCATAATCAATGCCGAAAGATAAAAACTAACTATCAAACTGACTATCATATATAAGACAATGGTTTTTCTTAACGAAAGATTTTTTATTTTTTCCATTTATATCCCATCCCCCATACTGTTTCAATATATTCATGTTTTGTATATCGTTTTATTTTATTACGAATTCTACGGATTAGTTCAGTCACTACTCGACTATCTCCTTCTGTGTCATATCCACTAATCTTTTCATAAATACGTTCTTTATCAAAAATCATTTCAGGATTCATGGATAAAAATTCTATAATCTCATATTCTAATTTAGTAAGCTCTAAAGCATTCCCTTTAATATGTGCACATTTACTGGCATAGTCAATTACTAATTCTCCATAAAACCCTTGTTCTTTTTTCCTATGTAAACGTTCTTCACGTTTCAAATGAGCAATAATTCTGGCATCTAATTCTTTCAAACTGAATGGTTTTAAAACATAATCATCGCCACCAGACAACAATCCCATTACTCGATCCTGTTCTTCTACTTTTGCGGTCAAAAAAATAATCGGACAGGAAACCATATCTCTGATTCTTCTGCACACTTCAATTCCGTCCATTCCCGGCATATTTACATCCAATAAAATAATATCGGGATTTACACTTATCTTTTCCATTGCTTCTATGCCATTTTCTGCAATAATCACTGTATAATTCTTCAATGTAAAGTATTGATTCAACATTTTTAGCAATTCTCTATCATCATCAACCATTAAAATTTTATAGTTCATAAATTCCACCTCTGGCTATAATGCTATCTTTTCTTTATAGTATATCTTATAAAAAACAACAAATAAACAACAATTCCTAAAAGGCAACAGCCTTTCTAAACTGCCGCCTTTTCTCCTTCATTTTATTTCCATTATTGATAAACCATCTCTGTATCCACAATCTCCCTTGCACACGATTACATATTGTTCATTCTCGCTACCCATTCCATCTGATTTTCTGCCTTTAACTGTTCTGTGATCCCCTGTGCCTGTTTCATCTGCTCTACAATTCTTTCAAACCTTAAATACTTATAGTCGTCTGTATCCAAACAAACAAGCCGAAGTCGCACAACAACTTGAAAATCTTATCAACGGAACAACAGTCCCAGATACTATTATAAAAAAGGAAAAAGAGCTCCTTCGAGCTCTTTTGATTCAGTTCTGTAAACTTGAATTTACTTTAATAAATATTTTTCAAACGCTTTATGATTATCAAAGTGGACTTCTCTAAAAAACAGAACTAACCAAATAATATAGGTTGGTATAGCTATATATGGGGTTAAAAAGCAGGATAATAATGCTCCTGCCAACATTATAATAGCCCACATAAAGCACTGATTTCTTATATCACGAGAGATATGAGCTTTATCATACAATGCCTGTTCTTCTTTAGAAAATGAATTAAATCCTGAAACAAATTTTGCTGCTTTTTCCTTAAAAATCGCAAATAACACACCTATAATCAGAAATGGTATTACCAAAATTATACACGACCAAAATCCTATATTCATAATACATACCTCCGCTTCAAACTCCGATTTGCACTTCAAATCGTTTTCTTTATTCTATCATAGCATCCATTATTCCGCCATCAGTCTTTCGAACCAGGTATCCATGACAATGATAAACTGGCCTGCTCCTGGCAATTCTTGCAGCATTTCGTCAAGAGTTTTCTGTTTCACATATTTCTGCACATACACCCAACAGGCAATGCCACTGGCTTCTGATACAATGTCAGCTATGGTTTTGCGCATAAGCTCTTCAAATTCAGTAATTTCTTCTTTTGGGACAACATCATACAGTGTTGGTGCCTGATGACTTAATTTTACGCCATTTTCATTTGCATCTTTAAGCAGATTCTTAACTTTTTCTCTTGAATCCTCCGGTACTTTCATGTACTCCCACATAAATGCTACCACATCGGACGGTGTGTCTTTTTTAAGTGGTGGTAACTGAATATAATCATTGTTTTCGCTCATTTTCATATCCTCCTCACGATATAATAAAATCAATAATACGTTCTCTTGTCATGTCCAGTACAGTATCTACGAACACTCCTGCAAACAGGATCAGATACAGAATTACACTCAGCGAAAACAGAAATGCAACCTGTACCCAGTCATGGTAACAGTATGCAGTTGCTATAATCAACAAAGTGAATATAAACCCAAGGATCCCTCTGACAACCGCATAAGTCTGTACTGTCATCTTTACTGCCAGGCCGATCACAAAAAGGATCAGCCATACTGGCAGTAATAATATCTTCCCAGCAAATTTTAAAATAAACATGTGCACCTCCTATCTTACCAGTCCTGGCATATCATGGTTCACCTCTGCCTGATAATACCCGTTCATCGTTGACGGTGCATTAAACAGGGCTGCTAACAAATATTTCTTGATATTCTTCACCTTTGTGGTGTTACCACTCATACAGTGTAAGACATACTCGATATGTGAATAGGTCAACATCAGAAATTTTTTCTTCACCAGTGATGCCGGATACCAGTTGCTGGCAATCAATATCTTGTCGTTTTTACACATCACAGTCTCTACGATCAGGTTCACGATTTCATCTACCTGTCGCATATCGTCATGATGGGTTACTTCCAGTGATTCATAATCAATGGTCTCTTTGACAAGGTTTTCATAAGCCTGATAATCCTCAGAGTGATTATCGCTATCAAATCTTTTCTCATCCACAGATATGATATGATTAGATTTATTATTATTCATTTCAGTATCACTAAGATTAGTATTATTAGGGTTTGAAATGTAAACTTCTTGAAGTTTGTTTTCGGGACTTCTAGAAGTTTGATTTTGGGACTTCATGAAGTTTGAATTGTAAACTTCTGTAGATTCCTCATTTTCCACAGAAGTTTGTTTTTTAAACTTCTTTAATTCCTCTCCAAATTTTTTCTCATCTGTTTTCTCAGGCATAAAGGTTTTCACGTAGATAACGTTCACCTTTCCAAATCCCTGTCTGCGTTTCTCAATCAGACCAATTCCTGTTTCGTCATCCAGTTCTCTCATGGATTTAATGGCTTTATTTCTGCCACAGTTCAGTAATTCCATGATATCTTCGATGGAAAAGTAGATATATGCTCTGTTTTTGTCGTCAAACCACTGATTCTTGATGGAAAGAGACATTCGATCCAACATCAGTCCATATAAAATTTTAGCATCGCTCGATAAATCTTTAAAATAACTGTCTGTAAATAATGCTTTTGGTATGCGGTAGAAGCTGAACTGATCAGCTTCGGTACCGTAAAAATAATTAAATGTCATTTTTTTCTCCATAGTTTCCTCCTTTCATTTTCTGCTAAGAAGTCCTCTTTTTAAACTTCTTTGACTTTGTTTTCTTAGCTTTTTCTATCCTTAACAGGACTGTTCCTGCATCCATTTTTCTAATAATGATTCAATCACCTGCTCCATATCTTTGGCTGTATAATCATCCGGAAAGTACTTTGTCAGTTTCTTTTCTGAGAAAGTAAGAGACCGGGATACTTTCTTTGCCATCACACAGTTATTGAAAATTGATAACATCTGGATCTGATTGATTGGTCCATCATTCAGCTGAATTCTGAGTGCTGCAATCTGTTTTGGTTTGATAAATCCTGTGTCGCAGATATATTCGTAAATCCATCCCTGTACTTCCTTATCGATGTAAGAGATATCTACAGCAACCGTGAATTGAAGCTTTTTGTTATCTACCAGATCAAGAAGTTCAGGAATCAATTCTGTCAGGCGAATGTAACGCTGAATCTGTTTAGAACTTTCTCCAACTTGCTCTGCTAATACATCCCTAGATACAGTTCCTATTAAATTCTGGTCATTTTGGCCAGAATTACTTTTTGGTCTTCCTGCTTGTCTTTTCATAGCTGCTAATTTCATCTTATAAGCAAAAGCTTTCTCACTCGGCAACAGTTCCTCTCGCTGAATGTTAGCGTCCACCATCGCCACAATGGCATCATCATCCGATAATTCTCTTACGATTGCCGGAATAGTCGTAAGTCCTGCAAGCTGTGCTGCATGCATTCTTCTGTGACCGGATACCATTTCATATTCTTCATTTTCATCCATGCGAAGCAGTACCGGAGTCAGTACTCCATTGATTTTTACACTTTCAACCAGATCCTGCATCTTTTCATCATCCAGCACCTTGAACGGATGATTCTTAAACGGATGGATCTTACTAATTTCTATCTCCATTGCTGACTCTTCATTTACCACACCAAGCAGTTCATCAATACTTGCCAGTTTAATCTTTTCGCCACTTCTATTTTTCATTACTCAAAACCTCCTGTGTCAATTTCATATATGCCTCGGCAACTTTTCCTTTCGGACAGTGCATGTAAATACTTTTTCCCTCTGCACTGGTCTCAGCTGCTTTTACAGACATCGGGATCACATTTTCAAATACTTCAATCTGGCTTCCGTAGGTTGTATGTACTCTCGATGCAATGTCTCTTGCGTAATTGGTTCTGAAATCTACCATAGTCAAGAGAATGCCCTCAATCGCCAGTTTCCGGTTCAGTCTTTTCTTTACTGTAAGAATGGTCTTGATCAGCTGCTGAAGTCCTTTAACAGGCAGATATGCGGCCTGTACAGGTATCAGCACAGAATCAGAGGAGACCAGTGCATTGATTGTCATCATACCAAGGCTTGGCATACAGTCGATCAGGATATAATCGTATCGGCATCTTATCGCATCGATATATTCCTTCATGATCATTTCTCTGCTCATAACATTTCCCATCGTTACTTCCAGGGCAGAAAGCTCAATATTTGCCGGAAGTAGATCTACATTTTCCTGGTGATGTAAGATACCATCTTCCAGAGAGATTTCTTCTTCGTTGATGACATCCATCATGATCGTTGCCAGTGTGATGCGAAGATCATCCGGTTCCTCATATCCAAGACTTGCTGTTAAACTTCCCTGTGGATCCGCGTCAATCAGCAACACTTTCTTACCTTCTCTTGCCAGTCCAATGCCTACATTTACGGTTGTGGTGGTCTTTCCAACGCCGCCTTTCTGGTTTACTACGGATATAACTTTACACATGATTTCTTCCTCCTTTAACTTTCCCATGATTCTTTTTTCCATAATTTCAACAGTGCCAGTATTTCCCGCTTCATCATTGCCGGTGTATAGGAATTCGGAAAATACTTATGTAGCTGTTCGTTTGTGAAAGCCACTCTTGTGATTTCACCCTTTTTAACCTCACACATGATTTCTTCCATCTTTTCCAGTGACAACTGCTTTTCTTTACTCATTTGCCGGATCCTCTGGGCCTGTGAGAGTGATGGGATTGCCTGTGCATACTCCATTGCTACAAGCAGTTCCTTTTGCTCTTTTTCACTTAATGCAGCTATCTCTACAGCCGGACAAAAAGAAATGATCTCATCATCCAGTTTCTGCAGCATTTCCGGTATCAGTTTTGTCAGTGAGATATAACGCTGCACTTGTTTTGGGCTATCACCACAATCTTCACTGATGATTTCTATCGCCCGCTTTCTTGGTGTTTTGTGGTCAACTTGGCTCTTTTTTCGACCACTTTTTCTTTTTAATACGTCATTCTTCAGTTTGTAAGCAAAAGCTTTTTCACTGTAGCTGATCCGTTCTCTGTGAAGATTAGAATCTACCATGCTTAAAATGGAATCATCTTCACTTAATACTCGGATGATTACTGGTACTTTACGGTATCCCAGTTTCTCCGCAGCATGTTTTCTTCTGTGACCGGATATGATCTCATAGTATCCATCCGGTACTGGTCTGACGATTAGCGGATTTAAAATTCCATACTTCTCAATGCTTTCCTGCAAAAGAAACATTTCCTTATCATCTTTTACCTGAAACGGGTGCTCTTTGAACGGACGAAGACGCTCAATCTCAATTTCTATGATTCTTTCTTCGTTTTCTCCTGATTGTCTGTTTGGCTCAGTCATCTTGACTCCTTTCCTCCAGGATTCAGGAAATAAAAAATGCCTGCCTGGAACTTTTATAGATAGTAAAGTTCCAAACAGACATTGCTGTTTGACCATTAGCTGTAGCTAATAGAATTAAATACTGTTTCAGCTAATTCATGTTTGCAGGTTTGGGAGAGATTGTTTCTTTTCCCGCCTTTTCTCTGATTTACATCCCCGAATAAGGGGTGACAACGGAGCGGAACCCAAATGTTAGCTGGACTTCTTAAAACCCATGTTTGCAAACCGGTAATTTTGATTAGCTGTCAGCTAACAAAAATCGGATTGCGTTAGCTGGAAATTGATCATTTTAAATGGAATTTTGTGTCACGAACGTGATTTGAAAATAACAAAAGCGTTCGTTGTCAGCTAATCCAGCTAACATTTTCGAACGCTTTGAAGCCCGTCGCCAAGAGGATTTGAACCTCCGACCCCTCGCTTAGGAGGCGAGTGCTCTATCCAGCTGAGCTATGACGACACATGCCGCAAACCCTTGATTTTACTGGGTTTCTGGGATTTTCCCTTCGGCCATATATAAGATTATCAACTCTTTTTTGAGTTGTCAATCTACAGATTTTTTCGATTTGGTAACATTAGAACGTTCCCCAATTTGGGGAATGCTTTGTTGTCACCATTAGCATTTTTCAGAATAGATTCGAACTGAAAGTTGTTTTTCATTTTTCCCTTTGGGGAATGCCTCGGCTTTCTCTTAGGAGGCGAGTGCTCTATCCAGCTGAGCTATGACGACACATGCCGCAAACCCTTGATTTTACTGGGTTTCTGGGATTTTTCCCTTCGGCCATATATAAGATTATCAACTCTTTTTCGAGTTGTCAATCTACAGATTTTTTCGATTTGGTAACATTAGAACGTTCCCCAAATTGGAGAATGCTTTGTTGTCACCTTTGGCATTTTTCAGAATAGATTTGAACTGAAAGTTGTTTTTCATTTTTTCCCTTTGGGGAATGCCTCGGCTTTCTCTTAGGAGGCGAGTGCTCTATCCAGCTGAGCTATGACGACACATGCCGCAAACCCTTGATTTTACTGGGTTTCTGGGATTTTTCCCTTCGGCCATATATAAGATTATCAACTCTTTTTCGAGTTGTCAATCTACAGATTTTTTTTTGATTTGGTAACATTAGAACGTTCCCCAATTTGGGGAATGCCTCGGCTTTCTCTTAGGAGGCGGACGCTATATCCTACTGAGCTACAGAAACAAGAATTATAAATGTTTCAGCCGGGTCAGCAACAAAAATATTATACTATATTTTTGCTGCTTTTTCAAGACGAAACACATACTTGCGATTCCGCAGTTTACTTCAGGAATTTTCCATTGTGAGTACCTGATAAATTCTCTTATAGGCTTTTTCATAGGTCCAGCAGCAGCCTTCGACAGCTATCACATGCAGGACGAAAACGGACTGTGGAGCGGATATGGATATGAGATGATGCAGGGCATTGCCAAATATATGCAGTGTACGTTTTCCTACGTCGGATACGATAAGACGGCGAAGGAATGTGAGGAGATGCTGCAAAATGGAGAAGCAGACATTTATACGGCTGCCAAAAAGATACCGGAGCGCGAGGAGGAGTTTGCATTTTCCCGCCATCCGGCGATCACCGCATTTACGAGCATGAACGTGGAGACACCGAACTGGCGGTCTGATCTGTACAATAAATATTACGGTTCCGTGGAAGTGAATACCGATTACACGGCAGAGGAAAAAGCGCTTCTTTCCCAGCTGAAAGAGAGCGGCGCCGTGATCCGCGGCGTGATGAATCCGGACGGAAATCAATACTCGTGGTATGAAAACGGGGAGGCAAAAGGAATTGCGGCGGCGCGGTGCGTCGGGAAAACTGCAGAGAATAGCGGTAATCGACGATGGTGTGACGGTCAAAGAAATCCTGAACAATGAATGGCCGAATGCAGAAATTGTGTCGGTGAAAGATACGGACGAATGTGTGCAGAGACTGGTCAATGAGAATGTGGACGGTGCACTGCTGATGACCTACACAGCGCAGAAGCTGGCAAGAGATGATACGCAGAACCGCCTCCGCGTGGAAGTTGTGCCAGGTGCATCGATGTCCCTGCGGATGGGCGTACTCTCAGAGGTTGACCGGAGTTTCTACGGTCTGTGGGAAAAAACGCTTTACAACGTATCACGAAAGAGCAGAGCGGAAATTGTGCAGAGCTATGTGGAAGATGTGGGGACACCGACCATCATGGCGTATCTGTTTGACCACCCGCTGTATCTGGTGGCACTGATTGCAGGTGTGCTGCTGTTCTGCTTGCGGAGGATAATGCACTGAATGCAGAGGTTGCGACGGAGCTGCTCGGAAGCCTCGGCCTTGTCGTGGACTGGGCGGAGAATGGTTCCGAGGCCGTGGATCAGTTTGAAGCGTCGGATCCGGGAAGCTATTTTGCGATCTTCATGGATATGCAGATGCCGGTGATGGAGGGCATCGAGGCGACGAAAAAAATTCGAAACAGTGTGCGTGAGGACAATGATGTTCCGATTTTTGCGATGACAGCAAATACCTTTGCAACGGACCGCAAGCGGTGCGCGGACGCGGGCATATTCCGAAACCGGTGAACTTAAAAGAGATTCAGACGACGCTGGACGAGAAAGTGCGGACGGCATGCGCCGGATAACGGGACGGATTAATAACAGAAAAATTTGGAGAAGGGGCTCTACTGCTTTGGATTGCAGTGGAGCCTTTTTATAGTGTATCATAGGAAGTAAAAGAAAACAGGGGAGAATCACGGAATGGAAATTGCAGAAAATATCACATGGACCGAGGAACTGGAAAGGCTGGATGTGCTTCTTTCGCAGGGGCAGTTCGAGCTGCTGCTTCCGGGTGAGCGGTACGGGGGAGGAGAAAAGGAGATCTGGCTTGTCTATCTGATGAACGATGCGGCAGAGAGCTTTCTCGTTTTTCATGACGCGGAGCTGACGGGAACGTATCAGAAGGAATACGAGGGAGAAATAGATGCCGCACTGGAAAAAGACGGGGAGCAGTACGTTCTGATCGTGCGGCAGGGAGAGACGGTGTGCACGCTGTTTTTCAGCCGCCTTTCACTGGAAGTGCATCTGTTTGATTACGGAAAAACGGGTCATTTCTGGGTGGACGGATACGAGTATCTGCGGCAGATTGAGTTCCGTATTGCGATCCTGCGGGACAAGCTGGAATACCTCGGCGAGGCGTTCTGCACCGAGGAAGAAATGCGTCTGGCATCGCTGGCCAATTTCCCGCCGCTCAATTTCTGCTGCTACCCGGCCGTGCCGGATCAGTATCTCGTACCGTCATGCCCGTGGTGGGAAGCGACGGAAGAGGCAATTACGGAGATGAAAAAACTGGCATCGGAGGCAGGCGATAAAGTGCTGCTGCGGTATCTTGCACTTTATGAAAAATGGCAGGGAAAACTCCTCGCAAAACAGATCGCAAAACTGCTGCATACGAGCCGCCACGCGAAAGTCGTGGATTTACTGGAAAAAAAACTGGCCCGCGAAGCACAGAATTACCCGAAACGACGCTTCACTGGCGAAGAAGGAACCCAGATCCGAAAAATCCAGGAGCAGGCAATGAAACGGAAAAAGATACTGGAAGCCGAAGGAAAACGCGCATCATTGCTGCGCGAGGAGCCATTCTTTTATGCACGGGATTCGGTGGAATATAAGGCCCATCTGATGATCTGGGGAACGAAAGGGAAAGACCGGGTTGTGGAGGTTGAGACGTTTAAAAATTGAAAATGAATTAAAGAAAAGGTACAAAAAGTGAATAAAATAAGATTCATCTGGTGGAAATGGAGTTTTTAAAAACAGTTCATTGCGGCAGATGCGGGCTTGTGATATTCTGAAAAGAAAGAAACATTTGACGAGGATAAGCAGGAGGAATCATTTCATGGGACATTTTTATTTTGTGCGTCACGGGCAGACGATCTGGAATGTGGAGAATAAGATCTGTGGGGCGACGGATATTGCATTGACGGAATTTGGGCATCAGCAGGCGGTTGAGACCGGGGAGAAAATCCTGAAAGAGGGGATTCAGGCGGATGAGATTCTGTATTCCCCGCTGGTTCGTGCGGCAGAAACCGCGAAACATATTTCCGAGATGACCGGCATCCCGGCGCGGCCGGAGCCGCGGCTGACGGAGCAGAATTTTGGAAAATGGGAGTCCACAGCACGCGATGGAGCGGACTTCAAAAAGGCGAAGGAATGCTTCGCAATGAGCCACGAGGGCGGCGAATCGACTCTGCGGCTGGCGCAGAGAATCTATAATCTGCTGGATGAAATTCGGGAAGAATCCGATGAAAAAACGTATATTCTCGTCGCACACAATGGCATTGCGCGTGTCGTGCAGTCGTATTTTCACGATATGACGAATGAAGAATATGCGGCATTTGGTGTGAAAAACTGTGAGATTGTACGATACGATTTTCCAGAGAAATAAAAAAAGATTACAGAAAACGGCGGGGATATACTCAATCCCCGTTCGTTTTTTTGTCCGATGGAATCAACGAATGCATCTGATAATACTTTTTTGTAAAAGAGATCAGCGTCTGCATATCGCTGCTGATGTATCTGCTTTTCTTCCATATCATGCCGATTTTCACTCGAATTGGTGTCTGCATCGGAATGCCGATGATTTCCGGAAATTTATCAGTCATGCTGGAATACAGAAAACAGGCATAGCGGCCCGTCTTTAAAAACTGCAGTGTCGTGTAAATCTGGCTGCTCCGCATGATGATATTCGGTGTATACCCCTCAAGTTCGAACCGCAGCTTCAGGAGCTGATTCTGCACCGAGTCAGCATTAAAGAAAATTAAGGGCTGTTTTGCCATATCCTGAATGGAAACCACTTCTCTGCCTGCCAGGGGGTGGTTTTTTGCTACACAAAATACGACCTGGTCATCCGCAAGAACGGCATGGTGAAATTTATCAATATTATACTGTTCCATATTGACAAGCGCCAGATCCAGTGTGTCATCCTGCACCAGATTACAGGCACGGACCGAACCATACTCCTCAAGAGATACCGCAATTTCGGGATGCTCTTCTGAAAAAGCGAGAAGAAGCTCGGGAAAAAAGACGGTGCTCAGCATCGGCGGAATACCAATGCGGATCGGCGGGCGCACACGGGAGAGATTGGAATAATCCGCCTGCAGCTCATTGCAGTACTGGAGAATATAATTTGCTTTCTGATAAAATTCCTCCCCTTCACGCGTCAGAATTAACTGATTTCCCTTTCTGGAAAAGAGACTGACGCCGAATTCAATTTCAAGATCACGGATAGCAACCGATACGGTCGGCTGCGTCACGTACAATTCCTCGGCCGCTTTTGTAATACTGTGGCACCGGCTTGCCATACAGAAGTAACGAAGCTGATTTAAAGTCATTTTTCCCCTCCAAATGTTCGTTGAGACAACGTTATATTACCATTAAGATACCATAGAGACGTAAATGTTTCTATATTTTTTTTCGGTTTCCCGCAAAACCAGGTAAAAATGCACAAAAAAAGAGCCCCTGTTTTGCGAATATAAAAATTTTTTATGGGGTCATGTATTCCACCAATTTGTTTTTTAACCAGTACACGCCGTATAATACAAGTAACAAAAGAAACGCGTTCGGCCGATGCTTTTCAAGAAAAAGAAAACTGAAAAAACGAAAGGAGATTTGGGAATGTCTCAAACCACAATCACATTGCTGTTTCTGGCATTTGCGATTGTCAGCTTCATTCTGGAGAAAATTCCGCTGGGTCTGACAGCTTCTATCTGTGCGCTTGGATTGACTCTCACCGGAATTCTGGATGTATCAACGACTTTCTCTCAATACGTAAACAGCAACGTTATCCTCTGCGTCGGCATGTTTGTTGTCGGCCAGGCACTTTTCGAGACGGGAATGGCAAACAAAATCGGAGGACTTGTAACCCGCTTTGCCAAAACCGAAAAAACACTGATCATCGCCATTATGGTAATTGCCGGCGTGATGTCCGGATTCTTATCCAACACCGGAACCGCTGCCGTACTGATCCCGGTTGTCTGTGGAATCGCAGATGAGTCCGGTTATTCCAGAAGCCACCTGCTGATGCCGCTTGTATTCGCGGCAGCCCTCGGCGGAAACCTCTCTATCATCGGAGCGCCGGGAAATTTGATGGGCGTCAATGCACTGCAGGAGATGGGAATCAAAACCAGCTTTTTCATGTACGCGCCAATCGGAATTCCGATGCTGCTGATAGGAATCCTCTACTTCGTCTGTTTTGGATATAAACTTCTTCCGCAGAATCAGAACGAAGCAGCCCAGAACCTGGAAGAGCAGAAAGATTTCAGCAATGTTCCGAAATGGAAACAGATCATTTCACTTGTTGTTCTGATCGTTGTAATTTTCGCTATGATTTTCGAAGAATTAATTGGAATCAGTATTCAGCTTTCCGCCTGTCTTGGCGCACTCTTTTTGGTGCTGACCGGGGTTCTGACAGAAAAAGAAGCGTTGAATTCCATTGACTTAAAAGTAGTTCTCCTCTTTGGAGGCTCTCTTTCCCTGGCAAAAGCACTGGATGTCACAGGGGCAGGAAGTATGATCGCCGATAAAATCGTCGGTCTGCTCGGATCCAATCCAAATCCGATTCTGCTTCTCCTGGTAATTTTCCTGGTAACCTGTGTACTGACCAACTTTATGTCAAATACAGCCACTACGGCACTTATGATTCCGATCGCTGTTTCTCTTGCAAACAGCCTTGGAGCAGACCCGCGGTCCGTTGTGATTGCAACTGTTATCGCCGGTTCCTGCGCGTATGCAACACCAATTGGTATGCCTGCAAACACGATGGTAGTCGGACTCGGAGGCTATAAATTCAAGGATTATGTAAAATCCGGCCTGCCTCTGATCCTCGTATCCTTTGCAATCTGCATGATACTGCTGCCCATCCTGTTTCCTTTTTATCCATGATAAGCATTCCTTCGCATAAACAGGTATCACACACTACAAGGGGCAGAAAATTCCTGCCCCGCACCACAAAGTTCACTCATGAAAATCATTCATAGGAGGTATATTATGACAAACGAAAATGGAGTAAAAGTTTTAACAGACATGGTAGCTGATTTTGTTGCCCACATCGGCAAAAAGCTGCCGGACGATGTAGTTGCAAAGCTGGAGGAGCTGGGCTCCCAGGAAACAGCAGCGCTTCCGAAAGCACTGTATGAGACGATGACCAAAAACCAGAAACTGGCGGTGGAATTAAACCGTCCGAGCTGCCAGGACACCGGCGTGCTTCAGTTCTGGCTGAAATGCGGAACGAATTTTCCGTACATCAATGAACTGGAAGGCCTGCTGAAAGAGGCTGTTGTACAGGCTACCTTTGCAGCACCGCTCCGCCACAACTCGGTAGAGACTTTTGATGAGTACAATACCAAGAAAAACGTAGGAAAAGGAACCCCGACCGTATGGTGGGATATCGTTCCGAACAGTGACAAATGCGAAATCTACGCTTACATGGCAGGCGGCGGATGTACGCTTCCTGGAAAAGCGATGGTTTTGATGCCAGGTGCAGGATATGAAGGAATCACCGATTTCGTACTGGATCAGATGACAAGCTACGGCTTAAATGCGTGTCCTCCGCTTCTTGTCGGCGTTGGAGTTGGAACATCCATCGAAACCGCAGCATTAAATTCAAAGAAAGCGCTGATGCGCCCGATCGGTTCCCACAATGAAAATGCAAATGCAGCAAAAATGGAGCGTCTGCTGGAAGACGGCATCAATGCCATCGGCCTTGGACCGCAGGGAATGGGCGGAAAATATTCCGTTATGGGTGTAAACATTGAAAACACCGCCCGCCATCCATCCACGATCGGCGTTGCCGTAAATGTGGGATGCTGGTCCCACCGCCGCGGCCATATCGTGGTAAATCCTGATCTGACAGTAACTTGTGATACACATTCCACCTGGAAATTTAATGCATAAACGGAGGTACGAATTATGATCGAAATTAGAGGAGATAAAAAAGTTCTGATTACACCGGTAAGCGCAGAAGACCTGAAAGATATCCACATCGGAGATATTGTTTGGCTGGACGGCGATCTCATGACCTGCCGTGACGTTGCACACCGCAGACTCGTTGAGTACGGAAGAGAGCTTCCATATAATATCAAAGACAAGGCAATTTTCCATGCCGGCCCGATCGTACGGAAAATTGAGGGAACAGAAGATGATTACGAGATGGTTTCTGTCGGGCCGACTACTTCCATGCGTATGGAGAAATTCGAGTATGAATTTACAAAACTGACCGGCGTACGTGTCATTGTCGGAAAAGGCGGCATGGGTCCGAATACCGAGCGTGCATGTAAAGAATTCGGTGCCATTCACTGTGTCTTCCCGGCAGGCTGCGCGGTTGTCGCCGCGACTGAGGTGGAAAGAATTGCAGAGCATCACTGGGATGAACTGGGAATGCCGGAGACGTTATGGTGCAATAAAGTAAAAGAGTTCGGTCCGCTGATCGTTTCTATTGATGCAGAAGGACACAACCTGTTTGAAGAGAACAAAGTTGTTTTCAACGAGCGCAAAGAGGCTGCAAAACAGGCAATTTATCCGGAAGTGAAGTTTATCAAATAATTTATCAAATAATAAGAGTTTTTGACAGGAGCAGCCTATGGGACCACAGGAAATGCTGGACCGGGCGGAGGTGAAAAATAAGTGGCAGCTCACGCCGCTGAAGGATTTCAAATCACCCCGTCTGACGGAACGCATGTGGCGGACAGCGGTGGTTGTTCTGCTGACTTCCCTGATTTATGAATATCTGATTCCCGGCGGCCGCAACCCCTGCTTTGCGCTGATCGGCGCAGTGTACGGGGTTGGGAGCCGGTTTGAAGAGGGATTCCACAATGGAATCAATCGCCTGATCGGAACGTTTGTGGGAGGAATCCTGGTCATTCCATTCTACATGCTGTATCAGAAACAGCCGTTTGGAATTCCGGCTTTTCTGTGGCTGGCGGCGGGGCTCTGCCTGGTATTGTGGTGCAATCTGGCACTGCAGGCGGACTCTGCGATCCAGCCGGGAATCGTGGTCTACTTTGTGGTACTTTACACAGTTGGTGAGGAACGAGTTGTTTTCTATACGCTTGCCCGGATTCTGGATACCGGCATCGGCGTACTGATTTCCCTTCTCTGCTATCTTTTACTGCCATCGAAATATGATAAAGAACAGGGGCTCTCGTTCCGGACCATGTGGAAGGCGACAAAACATGCGTTTCAGTCTTATAAGGATAAAAACCGTCTGTTCCGCGAGGATGAACAGAAAAACTTTGGAATGAAAAACAAAAAATAAGCAGGATGCAAAAAAAGAGATGATCTGCTCTGTGCCGGCAGATCACCTCTTTTTTGTATGGCGTTTATGATATTTTATAATATTTCGATGTATGCTGGCGGTAGAGCAGCAGCAATCCGCGGATGCAGAGCTCGATAGCCATGGCAATCCACATGCCGCGCAGGCCGAGGGGGGTGATGAGAAGCACCGCGAGACCGAGGCGGATGACCCAGATGCTGCCAAGGTTCAGAAGGCTCGGCACAAACGTATCGCCTGTTCCGCGGAGGGCTCCGGCGGCAACGATGGAAGCGCCGAAAAACGGCTCGGCGAGCAGTTCGATGCGGAGTACCTCGGCGGCAAACGAGCGGACCTGCGGGTCAGGAGTCAGAATGCTAAAGACGAACGGACAGAAGATCATCATCAGACCTCCGGTGATGGCCATCAGGACTGCGCCCATGGCAATGCAGATATTTCCGTAGCGTTTCGCCAGCTTGTAATTTCCGGCGCCGTAGCTTCTGCCGACGAGCGTTGTCGCGGCGGAACCGATGCCGTAGCCTGGCATGTAGCAGAGGCCTTCGGCGGTGACGGCGAACGAATTGGCCGCAATCGCAATGGAGCCGAGCGGGGCAATCAGCATGGTGGCAGCAACCATGGCGCTGTTCATCGCGATTTCCTGTACGGCAACCGGCACACCGATTTTGAATGCAGTTTTCAGAATTTTCGCATCGAAAACCGTTTTTTCCTTCCGGCGGAGACGCAGCTGCGGATTGCGGACACAACAGAACCAGGCACCCGTGAGGCTGATGACGGCGCAGGCCAGCATCGTTCCCATACCGGCACCCATGACACCGAAAACCGGAATCAAAAGAGCATTGAAAATGACATCGAGCACGCACATAACGGCATTTAAAATACTGGGTGTCACCATATCACCGCTGCACTGCAGGAAGGACGACATCAGCGAGTTGAGCTGGGAAAACGGAAGCATGATGGCAAACATCATAAAATAGAGCGTGGCATTCCGCCGGATCTCCTGCGCACCGCCGAGCCACCCCGGCAGCGGATGACTGATCAGAAGCCCGATCAGGCACAAAACAGCCGACACAACAAGCGCGGACGCGATGCCATGCCGCACAACATCCCTTGCCTTCTTGTCATGATTTCCCCCGATCTGATGCGCTACCTGAACAGAAAAACCGGCTGAAACCGCATAAATCGTACCGCTGAGGAGCCACGTCGTCGACGAAACCAGTCCGATCGCCGCCGAAGCATTCGCCCCAAGCGCGCCGACCATCGCGGAATCAATGTATTGCATCGCAATCGTAGTAATCTGTGTAAGAATCGCAGGCAGACTTAATCGCCCGACCTGCTGAATCTGCGGTTTCAGTTCAGTCCAGTTTATTCTATTCATCATTTTCTCCAGAACATGTATTTTATCGTATGGTTTTTCTTAAGAATGTAAAGATAAATGCGTATTTTACGCTAACATGTTTTGAAGAAAGTGTCAATCAAAAACGAGGTTTAATTTGACTTTTTTCTATGCGTATTAGGCATAGGGGCGGAGAGGATTCGAATTTAATTTTCCGGCGGAAGGTTGTTCTTCACAGCGGGGTTCGCCTGGATCGTGTTGGTTGCAGTCAGCAGGGAATCTGTCGGGGCGACCGGGCTCATAAGGACGCGGCCGGTTCCGCGGTAGACGTTGACGAGGCCTTCACCGCTGACGGCGGAGCCGACGAGGGTTTTGGTGGAGCGCTCTACGGTGAAATCAAGGTTGGAGGACCAGCAGACGGCGAGGTTTCCATCGATTTTCAGTTCGTCGTTTTCGAGTTCGACTTCGATCAGCTCGTCCTCAGGTACGTTGCTTTCGAGGGCAACGGCGCCTCTGCCGACGAGACTCAGATTGAAGAAGCCTTCACCGCCGAGGACAGCGGAGGAAATACTCTTGCGGGCGGTCAGTTTGTTTTTGACTCTGCCGTCGCAGGCGAGGAATATGCCGTCCTCAATCGTCATTCCGGAGGAGCCCCATTTCTCGACATCCACAAGAATGATGTATTTGTAGGTCGGTTCCAGCACGAGATATCCGTCGCCGACGTACTCCGGTTTTACGGCAGATTCCTTTGTCATGGCGCCTTTGATGGCCTTTCCGAACAGGTCGCCGATCCCTTTGATTCCGGCGGTCGCCTGTACATGGCCGCCCATCCACTGCATCGCACCGGACTGGATAATCGCGGAGTGCTCCTTGTTCAGTTCAATGACAACCTGGCGGCGGCGCACATTCATTTTGCTCATGTAATACTCCTCCATGGCAGTCATCGGCGAGACGCTGGAATCCTGGAGATATTCCATGACGTGGAAATTTTCGATGGATTTGGTGAATTTCCGGTTTTCGTTTTCGAGATTTAAAATTTTCATAGGCACGTTCCTTTCTTTCATTAAGAAGAAAAATAGTGATCCGTCTTGTTTCTTTTATTATACAGGAAAGAAAGCAAAGAGCACAGAAAAATTTAGAAAAAAAGGAAATCTGGAAATCATGTTGTCCATTTTTCAGCGGAGTGATAAGATAAAGTTCAGAAAACGCAAGCAGTACGGTCAGAGGAGGAGTTTATTATGAGTACAATTACTGTCAGAGATGCAAAAATAGAGGATGCCGCACGCATTCTAGAGATTTATGCTTACTATGTAGAATACACCGTCATTTCTTTCGAGTGGGACGTGCCGTCTCTGGAAGAATTTGAGAACCGCATGCGTGATATCATGAAAAAATATCCATACCTCGTCATCGAGCAGGATGGAAAAATCGAAGGTTATGCATACGCACATGCCTTTGTCGGCCGCGCCGCATACGACTGGTCGAGCGAGCTGACCATTTATCTCGATCCCAATGCAAGAAAAGGAGGCCTTGGCCGGAGACTGTATGAAGAGCTGGCGGACCGCCTGAAAAAAATGGGCATTCTGAACCTCTACGCCTGCATCGGCTATCCGCAGGTCGAGGATGAATATCTGACGAAAAACAGCGCCGAGTTCCATGCGCATCTCGGATTCGAACTCGTGGGAACCTTCCACAACTGCGGCTACAAATTCGACCGCTGGTACGATATGGTCTGGATGGAAAAAATCATCGGCGAGCCGCACGCGGGACAGCCGGCAGTAAAGCCGTACAGCGAGGTTAAAGAATGAGTACGATAACGACGTATACAAGAAAACACTTCGATCCCGTACATCCTGATCCGGGGCTGCTCTGTGTGGAGGATTTTGCGCATGCGCTGCCGATGATCTGCCGCGGAAACGGCCATGTGACGACGTTCTGGTCAGTGGGAGAGCACTGCATCTGCTGTGCGAAAGAGGCGGCCGCGCGCGGCTATTCCCGGCGGCTGGTGCTGGCGTGTCTTCTGCATGACGCAAGCGAGTGCTACATGTCGGACGTGCCGCGGCCATTAAAGCAGGAGATGCCGCGGTACCGCGAGATCGAGGACCATCTGCTTTCGGTGATTTATGAGAAATATCTTGGCAGTGATCTGACGGCGGAGGAGCAGCGGATGATGAAACAGATCGACAATGATCTGCTGTGGTACGATCTGACAAATCTGCTGGAGGAACCGCAGGAGGGGGATGCGCCGAAGCTTCACATCACGCTGGACTACGCGGTGCGGCCGTTTGCTGCGGTGGAACAGGAGTATCTGGAATTATTCGAACAGTATCGGGAGACGGGCGATGAGAGAGGATAAAAACGAAAACCGCTGGGACAAGCTGCTGCAGATCCACACAATGGGGCGGGATGACAGCCGGTCGGATCTGTACCGGTATCCGTATGAGCCGACCCCGTACTGCGTGCTGGAGCGGATGGCAAACACGGGGATGATCCGAAAGGGAAATACGCTGCTCGATTACGGATGCGGAAAGGGCCGCGTAGATTTCTTCTTATCGGCGCAGACCCGGTGCCAGTCCATCGGTGTGGAGTATGATGACCGGATTTATGCGAAGGTAATGGAAAACAAAAAGGCGGCGGCCTCTGGTGCGCGGACGGAGTTTGTGCTGGAGAGCGCCGAGAATTTTCCCGTTCCTGTGGAAGTGGACCGGGTGTATTTTTTTAACCCGTTTTCGCTTGAAATCTTAAGAAAAGCGATGGCAAGACTGCTGGAATCGTACTACGAAAATCCGCGGGAGATCCAGCTGTTTTTCTATTACCCGTCGGATGCTTATATCTCGTATCTGATGACGGTGCCGGAACTGGAATTTCTCGATGAGATCGACTGTATGGATCTGTTTCCGGGCGGGGACAGCCGGGAGCGGGTTGTGATTTTTACGATTCAGGAATAAAAAGTTTTGTAACAGCAAAAACCGTGTGGAATACAAAAAAGCATGAATTATATTTGAAGAAAGGGCGTTTTTATGAAATATCAGGTAATGCGAATTGAGGAAGACCTTGATTTCGGCTGTGAGGAGCGCGGTGCCGACGAGCCTGTCATGGCAGTTGTTGTTTTGAAAGATGAAAACGGAACAGAATCGCGCATCCGCCAGGAGGATCAGATGCTGTATGACTGGAACATCGAGGAGGGCGACACCGTTATTCTGAATGAAAACGGCGAATTGCGAAAAGTACTCTCCGGTGATTGGACGCAGAATTGCAATTCGAAAAATGTAGATACGACAAAATTCGTCAACATGATGCAGGCCGTCAAAGCCGGAAAACAGATTGACTGGATCTGTCCGTTCTGCAGCGGAACAGTAGAACGATTGGAGCAGAAAGGCAGAAAAACCGTAATCGGATGCACATCGTGCGATATGCGGATTCAAATAGAAAATTAAACGATTTCGGCCTTTAAGGCCGAAAGAGAAAGGAAACACAAATGGTAAAACCAATTATGAGAGACGTTCTCTTCCTCGGACAGAAATCCATCCCGGCGACAGAAGAAGATCTGCAGGTGGGAAGAGATCTGCAGGACACACTGGCAGCAAACCGCGAGGCATGCGTCGGCATGGCGGCAAATATGATCGGCGTGAAAAAACGCATCATCATCGTAAACGCCGGATTCCGCGACATCATCATGTTCAACCCGGTGATCGTCCGCAAAAGCGGCCCCTACGAAACAGAAGAAGGTTGCCTCTCCCTGCCAGGCGTGCGGAAAACAAAGCGGTACCAGAACATCGAAATCGAATACTACGACTGGAACTGGAAAAAACAACGCCAAAAATTCACCGGCTGGCCAGCCCAGATCTGCCAGCATGAGATGGATCATCTGGAAGGGATACTTATTTAGATCCTACAGCAGACAGGAGGACAGTATGACAGACAGAGAATGAATGGTAAAAGGAATCATTTACAACCCGAATGTGGAAGATCTGGCCAAAGAGCCAGAAGTTACCATCGTTCCAGGCGTCACAATCGGCGAACACGACCGCGAGTATTTTTACCGGGACGAAAAAATCGACGGGGAGAATCTCAAATAAATCAGGACAAATTTCGAAAATATAAAATTTTTGTAAAATAATGTCGCAAAAACGATTGACAAGCGGCGAAAAGAAACATATGATAATACCTGTCAATATACATATTCGGCAATAGAGGCGCGAAGGCTAAGAGTAGCTGTCCTGAGACAACGGGGTCTGGGACGGGCAGGGAAAGGAGCATTCGCCGAAACGGGGCAGTTCCCGAAAAACTGTCTGCGTTGGGGTACAGTCGAACAGGCTGTGCACTCTCACCGTACTGGTGGAGGAGCTATTGCTTCATGAACGTAGAGTTATGGAGCAGTGGTGAAGACCGCTGCTCTTTTTATTGTACTGCAGTTGGAACCGTGACAAAAGGTTCCAGGGGTGGAAATCTGTTTGGTTGGAGAACGAAAGACGAAACGGGTGTTACAGGATACGTCTGAAGAAAACTGTTGCCGGAAAAGAAAAAAGGGAGGATTTTGACATGATAGCATTTCTTAACTGGCTGGACGGTGTCCTTTGGGGCGTGCCGCTGATCGCGCTGATGATTCTGACCGGTCTGTACTTTACCGTTCGTTCTGGATTTTTCCAGTTCCGTCACTTTGGCTGGATTATGAAGAGAACCGGCGGAAAACTGTTCCAGAAAGAAAAAGAAGCAAGCGAAGGAAAGGGTATGCTTTCCTCATTTGAAGCAATTTCAACTGCCATCGGCGGTACCGTAGGATTCGGAAACATCGCCGGTGTTGCAACCGCAGTCGCAGCAGGCGGCCCGGGAGCCATCATGTGGATGTGGCTTTCTTCCCTGCTCGGCATGATCCTGAAACAGGTTGAGGTTACCCTCGGCTGCTACTACCGTCACACCAACGAAAAAGGTGAGTACTACGGCGGTCCGACTTACTACATGGAGTGCGGACTTGGCGAGGAGCGCCACTGGGGCAAGCTGTGGCTGATCCCGGCGCTCATCTTCGGCATCGGTATTTTCTCCACCTTCTTCGTAACCTCTTCCAACCTGACCGCATCTCAGGTCGTAGCCGGTGCGTTCGGTATTGAGAATATCAATCTTGGAAGCTTCAAAGTAGAAGGCGTTATCGTGATGGGTGTTCTGCTCTGCATTCTGACCTATGTCGTTACAAGCGGCGGTACGAAGAAAATCGCAAGTCTGTTCAGCAAGCTCGTTCCATTTATGAGCGTTCTTTATATCTTGATGGGACTTGGCATGATCATCATCAACATCAACCGCGTTCCTGGCGTATTTACAGCCATCGTAACAAACGCATTTACCGGAACAGCAGCGATCGGCGGTTTTGCCGGCTGCGCAGTCAGCGAGATTATCCGTGTGGGTATGGCGCGTTCCGTATACTCCAATGAGGCTGGATGGGGTACTTCTCCAATGATCCATGCTTCCGCAAAAACACCGCATCCGGTAGAGCAGGGTCTGTGGGGATCTTTCGAGGTATTCTTTGATACCATGGTTATCTGTACGATCACCGCACTTTCCGTTATCTTAAGCGGAAACTGGACCGACGGAACGAACGGCGGAACACTTGCTTTAAGTGCATTTGCAAGCGGATTCGGCAAATTTGGAAGCATCCTTCTGGCAGTCATCATGGTCATCTTCACTGTAACGACTTCCGGCGGATGGTTCACCTACTATCTGGCAATTCTGGAGCATCTGTATAAAAAAGAAGGCAAGATGAAAGATATCGTCATGAAAGTCTTCTACGCAGTCCGCGCTCTGCCGGGCGTACTGTGGACGATCTATCTGGTAAAGACCAACAACCAGGGCTTTATCTGGACTGTCGTTGATATCACATCTGCGATCCCGACCTTCGTCAACGTAGCAGTGATCCTGATTCTCTCGAACCAGTATTTCAAACTGCTGAAAGACTACAAAGCAAGAAACTTCGGCCAGGGCACGGTAGACAAGAACGCCTGCCTGTTCTACGAAGAGAAAACGAAATAAAAAATATTCAAAAGCGAATCCAGACACGCATGAGAATGGCGTGTCTGAATTTGTATATTGCGCAAATGGGCAGAAAAGAATAGAATCAAATTTAGATGACAGTAGGAGGATAATGATATGAAAACAATTTACAAAAACGGAGCTGTCTACACCGGAAAACTGCCGCTTGTCGAAGCGTTTGCAGTAGAAGACGGCAAATTTGTTTTCGCCGGAAGCAGCGCAGAGGCAGATGCCCTTGCAGCAGCCGGCGACAAAGTTGTAGACCTCGGCGGAAAATTCGTCTGCAGCGGTTTTAACGACAGCCATATGCACCTTTTAAATTACGGAAGCTCCCTGCTGAAAGCGCAGCTTGCCGCACATACCGAAAGCCTGGAAGATATGCTCGCCTGCCTCGACACCTTCCAGAAAGAGCATCCGCGAAAAGACGGCGCATGGCTGATGGGCCGCGGCTGGAATCAGGATTACTTCACGGACGTGGACCGCATGCCGAACCGCTACGATCTTGACCGCGTATCAACCGAAGTTCCGATCTGCGCGACGAGAGCGTGCGGCCATTGCCTCGTAGTCAACAGCAAAGCGCTGGAACTCCTCGGCGTCACCGCAGATACCCCGCAGCCGGAGGGCGGAGAGATCGGTATGGAAAACGGTGAGCCGGACGGAAGATTCTTCGACAATGCAATGGAACCGGTTTACGACAGCATTCCGGTGCCGAGCAAAGAGGAAATCAAAGATATGATCCGCAGCGCCTGCAAAGCCCTGAACAGCTACGGCGTCACCAGCAGCCAGAGTGATGATTACTGCGTTTACCGCGCCGTTCCATGGCAGACCGTCAACGAAGCATACAAAGAACTCGAGGAGTCCGGCGAGCTGACCGTCCGCGTTTACGAGCAGAGCAACTTTACCGATCTGGAATCCTTAAAAGGTTTCGTTGAGGCTGGAAATGTGACCGGCATCGGCACAGACCGCTTTAAAATCGGACCGCTGAAAATGCTCGGCGACGGCGCACTCGGTGCGAGAACAGCATTCCTCAGTCGCCCATACGCAGACGACCCGTCCACCTGCGGAATCCCGGTATTCACCCAGGAAACCATGGATGAGATGATCGGCTACGCCAATGCACACGGCATGCAGGCTGCAGTTCACACGATCGGTGATGCGTGCCTCGACCGCGTGTTAAGTGCCTATGAAAAAGCCCTTGCTGAAAACCCGAGAGAAGATCACCGCCACGGCATCGTACACTGCCAGATCACAAGAGCCGATCAGCTTGAAAAAATCGCGAAAATGCATCTTCACGTTTACGCACAGAGCATCTTCCTCGATTACGATAACCATATCGTAGAGGAGCGCGTCGGCAAAGAGCTTGCGAGCACAAGCTACAGCTGGAAGACGCTGATGAACAACGGCGTCTCCGTCAGCAACGGAACCGACTGCCCGGTAGAGCTGCCGGATGCCCTCGCCTGCATGCAGTGCGCTGTCACAAGAACAACGCTGCGCGACCACGTCGGCCCGTACCTGCCGGATCAGAAATTCACCGTACAGGAAGCACTCGACAGTTACACGATCCGCAGCGCCGAGGCAAGTTTCGAGGAGAACGTGAAAGGCCAGATCGCAGAAGGCATGATGGCAGACTTTGTCGTACTGGGTCAGAATCCGTTTGAGGTGGATGAGAGCACGATCAAAGACATTCCGGTGTGCCGGACGTATCTTGCCGGTGAACTGGTATATGAAGCATAAGGATATAACTCAAATGAGTGATAAATGTCAAATGAAAATTCATACAATGAAGGGAAAAACGTGAAATAAGATAACCTGAAAATAGTATGGAATAAAGGCAGAAACAGAGGAGAACCTCCTGCGGCGATGAATGGTCGCAGGAGGTTCTTTTTTGATCCTGATAGGACCATACGGTCGTAAAAGAATCGAACAAATGGTTGCATAAAAGGGCGGGAATGTGCTATGATAAAGGAAATTTTACAAAAGGAAAAAACAGACAAATGCTTGGAAGAACACATTTTTTTATTGGAACAGCAGCGGCACTTGCTGTTTTACAGCCGCAGACGGTTCCCGCGCTTGTGGCCGGTGCCGGGGCTGCCGCGATCGGCGGTTTGATCAGTGACATTGATGTCGGCACTTCACAGGCGCACCGCGATGCCGATAAGATCATTACGGCAACAGTTGCAGTTGCGGTGCTCACAATTCTTGCGGAGTATAAACTGAATCTTGGAATTTACCGCCGCCTCACAAGCGACAGTAGCGTGCTGCGTCTCCTCGCCGGAACGGCAGCATTTTTGCTGATCTGCGCCTATGGGAAACAGCAGCCGCACCGCTCCTTCATGCATTCATTTGCGGCGCTGGCATTGCTGACGGCGTGCGTGGACATCATCTACCCGGATGTGTCCGCTTATTTTGCCGTGGGCTTTCTGTCCCATCTGGTGCTCGATTTTTTCAACCGGAAACCGGAAAAGCTGTTCTGGCCCTGGAAGAAGGGATTCTGCCTCGGACTCTGCTCAGCACGGGGACTTGTGAACCGCGCGCTGCTCGGGTGCGGCATGGTATCTCTTGCTGTAATACTGGTGCTCTCGGCGCCTGCAGGGCGGCTGATGGCTAAAATCATGCGGGCAATTTACGGATGAGATGGGATTGACAAAAAGATAACAAGACAAAAGAAGAACAAGCAGGAATTTTTCGGTGTTAAAGTTAATATTTTATACATTTTATAGTAGGATTTTTGATTAAAATGATGTAAAATAGAAAACAGAAATCCGGCGTCCGTAATTGTTTTTGAAATGAACGAACAGGGAACCGCCGGCCCGTTACCGCAGCCGATTGCGGAGCGCAGCGCAACCGACAACAGAGATTAGAGCACAACAGGCAATACAGGAGTTAGTATGAACGAAGAAATGAAAAACCAAACAGAACAGTTACCGCTTTTAAAAGTACACATGATGGGAAGTTTTTTCCTGGAGTACGGCGACCAGCCGATTTCCTTCCGGAAAACAATGGCAACAAAATCGATGAGACTTCTGCAGATTTTCCTCTATAACAAGGACAATGGAATTTCCAGAGGAAGACTGTTGGAGAGCACATACGGAAGAGAAGATGTGGCGGACGCGGCAAACAGTCTGCGTGTCGGCGTACATCGCCTGAAAAGAAGCCTTGTCGAGGCAGGACTTCCGCAGTTTGAGTACATTTATACACAGAAAGGCGTTTACCACTGGACCAGCCCGATGCCGGTCGAGGTAGATGCGATTGATATCAAAAATAAGATCCTGGAAGCAGGAAAAGAGACAGACGAGAAAGCGCGCATGGATCAGATGATCGAAGCGCTGGAGCTGTACACCGGAGAGTTCCTTGCAGATTTCGGCGAGGAAGAGTGGGTACAGGCGGAGCGCGCGCAGCTGAAAAAAGTATATTCAGATGCACTGAAAGAAGTAAGTGAGTATCTTCTGAAAAACGAGGAGTTCGATGAGCTGCAGAAGCTGACTTCTGTTGCTTCCGAACTGTATCCGTTCGACGAGTGGCAGGCAGTCCAGATGCAGGCGCTGATCGGCCTGGAGAGATACAAAGAGGCCATGAAACTGTACGAGCAGACCTCGAAACATTACTTTGAAGAGCTTGGCGTTACACCGAGCGAGAAACTGGTGGAGCAGTATCGCTATCTGGGAAGCCGCATGGGCAGCAGACACCGCGTGATCGAAGAGGTACAGGCAGATCTTCAGGAGAGCCCGGGAGAAAAGGACGGAGCATTCTTCTGTTCCCTCGCCGGATTCCGTGACTGCTACCGACTTGTTTACCGTATGTCCGAGCTGAACGGACAGATGCCGTGGCTGATGCTGTGCACCATTACAGACGGAAAAGGTTACCCGGCAAAAGGCGGTCCGCGCCTTGACCGTATGTCCGAAAAGCTGCTTGAGGTAATGAAACGCAGCCTGCGTCATTCCGATTTCTTTGCAAAATACAGCCCGTCCCAGTATGTGATTCTGCTGCAGGGCGGCAACCAGAGAGGATGCGAACTCGTCTACAAGAGAATCAGCGAGCGCTTCTCCGAGGAGAAAAAAGGCTGGGCAAAGAATCTGAAATACAGTGCACTGCCGGCAATTCAGACCGAAAAAGAGCTTGAGTTCTTAGAAGGAGACGATGTTTTATGATTCGCGTACAGCTGCTTGGAAGATTCAGCATGTACGATGAAACACGCTGCCTCAACGAGGAAGCGATTCATTCCCCGATGATCACAAAGCTGCTGGTTTATATGATCTGCAACAAAAACCACATCGTAACACTGGAACAGTTAACCGAAGCACTCTGGACGGATGAGGAGAGTGAAAATCCGTACGGAGCACTGAAAAATATGATGTACCGTCTGCGCGGAACGCTGCGGAAGGTATGGCCGGTTGAGAGAGGATCATGCCTGCTATATGAAGGCTGTCATGGAACTGACGAAAAGCCTGGAGCACCGCAGAGCGCAAAGGAAAAGTACAGGTTCTCAGTGATCTAAAAGAGCTTTATCAGGAGCCAAGAGAATTAGAAAAAATAAATTAATTTTTAAGTTGACAGCAGACTAAATAAATGGTAGCTTTAAGCTGTGATGAAACGAGCTTAAATCCAGAAAAAAGTCTGCTGTCTTAAGTTAAATAAAGTAAAACAGACAGGGAGGATAACAAACATGAGTTACAGAGAAGTATATGAAAAATGGTGCAATGATCCATATTTTGATGAGGCATCCAGAGAAGAGCTGAAAGCACTCGAAGGAAATGAGGCAGAAATCGAAGACCGTTTCTACCGTCAGCTTGAGTTCGGTACCGGCGGACTCCGCGGTGTCATCGGAGCGGGTACCAACCGCATGAACATCTACACCGTACGCCAGGCAACCCAGGGCCTTGCCAACTACATCATTTCCCAGAACGGACAGGAAAAAGGCGTAGCCATCGCACACGATTCCAGAAGAATGTCTCCGGAATTCGCACGCGAAGCAGCACTCTGCCTGAATGCAAACGGAATCAAAACGTATCTGTTCGAGTCCCTGCGTCCGACACCGGAGCTTTCTTTTGCTGTCCGTGAATTCGGCTGCATTTCCGGTATCGTCATTACCGCAAGCCACAACCCGAGAGAGTACAATGGATACAAAGTATACTGGGAGGACGGCGCACAGATTACACCGCCGCACGACAAAAACATCCTCGCAGAGGTAGCAAAAGTAACCGAGTTTTCTGCCGTTAAAACGATGGAAGAAGATGATGCAAGAGCAGAAGGCCTGTTCCAGGTCATCGGAACCGATTTTGATGACCGTTACGTCGCAAAATTAAAAGAGCAGAGCATTCATCCGGAAATCATCAAAGATGCGGCAAAAGATATGAAGATCGTCTACACACCGCTTCACGGAACTGGAAATGTGCCGGTACGCCGCGTTCTGCGCGAGCTTGGCTTTAATCAGGTTTACGTTGTAAAAGAGCAGAAAGTGCCGGATGGAAACTTCCCGACGGTGGCTTACCCGAACCCGGAAGACGAGAAAGCATGGACACTGGCGCTGAAACTGGCAAAAGAAGTAGACGCTGACATCATCCTTGCAACCGACCCTGACGCAGATCGTCTCGGCGTTTATGCAAAAGACAGCAAGACCGGCGAGTACGTAAGCTTCACCGGAAATATGTCCGGTATGCTGATCGCAGAGTACATCCTGCGCGAGCGCACCAAGAACGGAACCATGCCGGAGAACCCGGCTCTCGTTGAGACGATCGTTACCACAGATATGGCAAAAGCAATCGCAAAAGCCTACAACGTGGCACTGATCGAAGTTCTGACCGGATTCAAATACATCGGCGAGCAGATCAAGTTCTTTGAGCAGAGCGGTGCACACAACTATGTCTTCGGCCTGGAGGAGAGCTACGGCTGCCTGGCTGGAACATATGCAAGAGACAAAGATGCCTGCGTGGCAGTTATGATGCTGTGCGAGGTTGCTGCATACTACAAACAGCAGGGCAAGACACTGTGGGATGCCATGGTGGATATGTACGAAGAGTACGGCTACTACAAAGAGGGTCTTGCAACGATGACCTTAAAAGGTATCGACGGTGCAAAAGAGATCCAGACCATGATGACCAACTTCCGCGAGAACCCGCCGAAAGAGCTGGGCGGCTTCAAAGTTCTTGTCGTACGCGATTACAAAGCAGACGTACGAGTGGATCTCGTAAGCGGCGAGAAGAGCGCAACCGGACTTCCGTCCTCCAACGTTCTTTACTATGAGCTGGAAAATAACGCATGGTGCTGCGTACGCCCATCCGGTACCGAGCCGAAGATCAAATTTTATTTCGGCGTAAAAGGCACATCCCTCGAAGATGCAGCCAAGAAACTGGAAAAATTAAAAAATGCAATGGTAACTGCTTAAACGCTGTGTGATATAGAAACAAAAAAAGGCCTCAGCCCGGCGGGCGGGGGCTTTTTTGGCAGAAAATCGGCGCGGCGGATGGCGGCTGCCTTCAGACAAGGAGAAGAAAATGGCGATTTTATATTATGATGACAAAAAGCTTTTTCAGTTAAATACAGAGAAAACGACGTATGTGATCGGTCTGAGTCCGGAAGGCTACGTCGGACACGTTTACTACGGACCGCTTCTGCACGGAGAGCCGGATCTGTACCCGCTCCGTATGGACGAGCCGCCGTTCACCCCGTCCGTCAACAAGAGAGAAAAATCTTCTTTCCTCGACCGTTTCCCGATGGAGTATCCGACCGGCGGAATCGGTGATTACCGGGAGAGCTGCCTGAACGTGAGAAATGTACAGGGACGCATGGGATGCGAAATCCATTTTGATTCCTATGAGATCTTCAAAGGCAAACGCAAAATGGAAGGTCTTCCGGCTTCTTTCGGAACCGAAGAGGAAGTTGAGACACTGGAAATCACCTGCAAAGATCCGATCCTTGGACTCGTTGTTGTTCTTTCCTACTCTGTTTTTGAAAAAGAAAACGTTATCACCAGAAGCGTCTGTGTGAAGAATGAGGGCAGCGAAACACTGAAAGTAGAGAAAATCTACAGTGCCTGCCTCGACATGGACAACGAAGACTTCGAGATGATCTCCCTTCACGGATCCTGGGCAAGAGAACGCCATATCCAGCAGGGAGCACTCCGCTACGGAAAACAGCTCGTTTCCTCCGGAAAAGGTGAATCCAGCCATCAGGAGCACCCGTTCGTGGCAATGGTAACACCGGGAACCGATCAGGAGCGCGGCGAGGTTTATGCGATGCATTTCGTATACTCTGGTAACTTCATCGGCCAGGTCGAGAGATGCCAGTTCGACACCGTCCGCATGGTCATGGGTATCAATCAGGACGAGTTCTGCTGGAACTTAAAAGCCGGCGATGAGTTCCAGGCACCGGAAGTCGTTATGGTTTACTCCGCAGAGGGACTTGGCGAAATGACGCGTTCCTATCATGCATTTTACCGCAGACACATGATCCGCAGCCCGTACAACCACAAAAAACGCCCGATTCTGATCAACAACTGGGAGGCAACGTACTTTGATTTCGATACCGACAAACTTCTCGATATCGCAAGAGAAGCGAAAAAAGACGGCATCGAGATGCTGGTTATGGATGACGGATGGTTCGGAAAACGAAATAAAGACGATTCTTCCCTCGGTGACTGGGTTGTCAACGAAGAGAAGATCAAAGGCGGCCTGAAGAACCTGGTCGACAAAGTCAATGAAATCGGTCTGGAGTTCGGTATCTGGTTTGAGCCGGAGATGATCTCACCGGATTCCAACCTCTACAAAGAGCACCCGGAATGGGCCATCCAGATTCCGGGAAGAGAAGCGACCGAGAGCCGCTGCCAGTACGTGCTGGATCTCTCCCGCCCGGAAGTGCAGGATTACGCATATGAGAGCGTGGCAAAAATCCTGCGCAGCGCAAACATCAAATACGTAAAATGGGATATGAACCGCCAGTTAAGCGATCTCGGCAGCACCTATCTCGATAAGGATTCCCAGCAGGAGCTGTTCCACCGCTACGTGCTCGGCATGTACGCGATGCAGGAGCGTCTGGTGCAGGAGTTCCCGGATCTGCTTCTGGAGAACTGCTCCGGCGGCGGTGCGCGTTTTGACCCGGGAATGCTCTACTACAGCCCGCAGATCTGGTGCTCCGATGACACCGATGCGATCGAGCGTCTGGAAATCCAGGAGGGAACCGCCCTCATTTACCCGCTCTGCGCAATGGGTGCACACGTCAGCGTATGCCCGAACCACACCGTCGGCCGTGTGACTCCATTCACAACGAGAGGCCATGTGGCACTGGCTGGAACATTTGGCTATGAGCTCGATATCACAAAGCTGCCGGAGGAGGAGAGAAAACTGATTCCGGAGCAGACCGCGATGTATCACAAATATCATGAACTGATCCGCGATGGAGAGTATTATCGTATTCTTTCCTACCGTGAAAACCACAGATCCGACTGCTGGGCAGTAGCTTCTGAGGATAAAAACGAAGTGCTTGTAACTTACGTACAGGTGCTGGCACAGGTAAATATGCCGTCCCGCAAGGTACGCCTGCGCGGCTTCGATCCGGCGAAAAAATACCGTCTGGAAGGAACCGACGAGGTTTACAGCGGCGAGATGCTGATGAATGCCGGATTCCGCATGAAAGATTTCTGGGGCGATTTCGTCAGCAGACTGTATCACTTTATCGCAGTGGACTAAGGAGTAACATATATGGCAAAAGTAAGATTGGCAGATATTGCAAAGGTGGCGGGCGTCAGCGCCGTCACCGTGCATAACGCGATTACAGGACAGAAAGGGGTCAGCGATGAGATGCGCGCCCGGATTCTGGAAATTGCAAAGGAAATGGGGTACCGCCAGCCGGGAAGCGGAGCGAGAAATACACAGGGAAAAAGCCTGCGCTGCATCGGAGTGGTGATTCCGGAACGGTATCTGGCAGAGTATACGACATTTTACTGGAAAATGTATCAGGAGATGGCACTGGCGGCGACGGAAAAGAGCTGTATGGTGACCGTGGAGATCCTGAAACAGGAGATGGAAGATGAGATGATCGTGCCGTGCATCGCCAAGGAGCAGACCGTCGATGCGCTGATCCTGATGGGAGACACGAGCCGCGATTACATCCACTATCTGAAGAAAAACGTGGATCTTCCGATCGTATTTCTGGATTTCTACGACAATGAGCTGGCAAAAGATGCCGTGATCGCAGATAACTTTCACGGAATGTATCTGATGACGGAATACCTGTATGAGCATGGCCTTACCAAGCTGGCTTTTGTCGGTTCGATTCATTTTTCCAGCAGTATCATGGATCGGTACTGCGGTTTTTCCAAGGCTGTTCTGGAACACCGCGATGTGACACCGGCGGAATGGATTCTGGAGGACCGTGATGAGCGGGGCCAGATCGAAATTCATCTCCCGGAACAGATGCCGGAAGCGTTCGTCTGCAACTGCGACCTGACCGCCGGCCTTCTGATGCTCGAGCTGGAAAAACGCGGCATCTCCGTGCCGGAGGACGTTTCCGTTGTCGGCTTCGACAATTACCTGTATCCGGGTTTCCCGGATCTCAAGATCACTTCGTATGAGATCAATACGAAGGCGATGGTAAAAGTAGCGCTCGAAAAAGCGCTGAAGCAGATCCGCGGCGCGGCATCCGGCAAAAATATGGAAATTGTCTCCGGACAGCTGGTGCCGAAAGAGAGCGTAAAGCTTTGATTTTTATAACTGAATTATAAATTAAGAAACGGGGCATTTTGAAATGCCCCGTTTTTGTACATATTACACAACAAAGTCACTTAAAAATTGACAGTATCTAACGGAACTTATTTTTTAAGCAATTTCCAGTTGAAAAATTAACCATCTATGTTAAAATTAAGCTAAAGGACTGGGCGTGAGGGTGATAAAACACGGCGGTTCGGAGAAAAAAGAATTAAAAAACAAGATTCTGTCCACTAACAGAAACTTAAAAAACAAAGTACAACTCATAAACAATATTTTTCATGGAGGTTTCAAAAAATGAGCGAAGTTAAAATTATTGGAGATGCTGTCAAAAATATGCCATGGCAGGAAGGCCCGGCTGAGTTTTCCGGTGCACCGGTATGGAGATACGGCGAGAATCCGATTATCGGAAGAAATCCGGTGAAGGAAGTAGCAAGAATCTTCAACAGCGCCGTTATGCCGTACGGCGACGAGTTCATCGGAGTATTCCGTGGTGAGCAGACAAACGGAATCCCGTACATCTACCTTGGAAGAAGCAAAGATGCGATCCACTGGAATTTCGATGAGAACAAAATCCAGTTCGTTGACGAAGAAGGCAAACCGTTCATGCCGGTTTACGCATATGACCCGCGTCTTGTAAAAGTAGAAGATACCTACTACATCATCTGGTGCCAGGACTTCTACGGTGCAGCCATCGGAATGGCAAAAACAAAAGATTTTGAAACCTTCGTACGTGTGGAGAATCCATTCCTTCCATTCAACAGAAATGCCGTTCTCTTCCCGAGAAAAATCAACGGCAACTTCGTGATGCTGTCCCGTCCAAGCGACAGCGGCCACACACCGTTCGGTGACATCTTCCTGTCCGAGAGCCCGGATATGCTGTACTGGGGCAAACACCGCCACGTCATGAGCAAGAGCCCGGAGTGGTGGGAGTCCTTAAAGATCGGCGGCGGCGCAGCTCCGATTGAGACCAACGAAGGATGGCTGCTGTTCTACCACGGCGTAAGCGGCACCTGCAATGGCTATGTATACAGCATCGGCGGCGCAATCCTCGACAAAGAGAATCCGTCCATCGTAAAATACCGCTGCCAGAACTTCCTTCTGACACCGGAAGAGTGGTATGAGGAGAGAGGCTTCGTTCCGAACGTAACCTTCCCGTGCGCAACCATTCACGATGCAGAGACCGGAAAGATCGCGATCTACTACGGCGCAGCCGATACGTATGTAGGACTGGCATTCACAACCGTAGATCTGATTGTAGATTATATCAAGAAAAACAGTGTCGTACGCGAGTCTGACACCGAAATCGGAAGAAGATAAGAAAGAAGGAAAGAAAAGATGCAGTCTTTGGCAAAGGAAGTAAAGCAGGAGCTTACTGGACGGATCGTTCCGTTCTGGGAGGGCTTAAGAGATGAGGAATACGGCGGATTTTACGGCTATCAGGACTTTGATCTGAACGTGCAGAAAACGTATGAGAAGGGCTGCATCTTAAACAGCAGAATTCTCTGGTTTTTCTCGAATGCGTACCTGACCTTAAAGGACGAGAAGCTGCGCGCCGATGCGGAGCATGCGTACCGCTTTATGAAACAGGCGTGTGTGGACCGCGAGTACGGTGGCGTGTTCTGGTCTGTCACCTACGACGGAAAGCCGCTCGATACGACAAAGCATACGTACAATCAGGCATTTGCAATTTATGCGCTGTCTACGTATTTTGATGCGACAGGCGACACCGAGGCGCTGGAGCTGGCAAAATCGCTGCAGCAGATCATCGAGACACACTGCACCGACGAGTACGGTTATCTCGAGGCATTTACCCGCGATTTCAAGCCGGAGAGCAATGAAAAGCTCTCGGAGAACGGCGTCATGGCAGAGAAGACCATGAATACGCTGCTGCATGTTTTCGAAGCATATACAGAGCTGTACCGCGTGACAAAGGATCCGTTTACCGGTGACCGTCTCCGCTTTATGATGGATCTCTTCGCGGATAAAGTATACAACAAGGAAAAAGGCCGTCAGGAAGTATTTTTCGACCGGACATGGAATACGCTGATTGATCTGTATTCTTATGGCCATGATATCGAGACTTCCTGGCTGATCGACCGGGGTACAGAAGTGCTCGGCGATCCGGCTTACCGGGAAAAACTGCTGCCGATCACCGGAGAGATTGCGGAAAATATCTACAATACGGCATACAAAAATCATTCGCTGATGAATGAGTGCGAGCGCGGTGTGGATGATACCACAAGAGTCTGGTGGGTACAGGCAGAAGCTGTCGTTGGATTTTTAAATGCATGGCAGAAAAAACCAGAGGAAACAAAGTATCTCGATGCGGCAAAAGACATCTGGGGCTACATCAAGGACTATGTGATCGACAAACGAGAGGGGTCTGAGTGGTTCTGGTGCGTGAATGCAGACGGAAGCCCGATCCATGAGCCGATTGTAGAACCGTGGAAATGCCCGTATCACAATGGCCGGATGTGTATGGAAGTTATTAGAAGACTGTCAACACAGCAGTGAAACACTTGCTGTTTCGCTGCGTAAGAAAGTGATTCAAGTGTGAGCAGCCCTCCTTTTGCGAAGCAAAAACTTTAAATGAGGGCTGCGAATGTTTCAGTTCACAGGGAAGCTGTGAACTGGAACGTAATCAGGAGGTTAGGAAAAGATGCTGAATAAACAGTATTATGTGGAAAAAGCCAAGGTAGACCGCCTTGTGGCAAGAAAGAACACAAAAGCAGATTTTTACAACGGTATTTATGACCGCTATGAGTATCCGGTGCTGACAAGAGAGTTCGCTCCGGTTCACTGGAGATATGATCTGGATGAGGAGACGAATCCGTACTTTATGGAGCGTCTCGGCATCAACGCTGTGATGAACTCCGGCGCGATTTATCTGAATGGAAAGTATTATCTCGTTGTCCGCGTGGAGGGCAATGACAGAAAATCTTTCTTTGCTGTTGCAGAGAGTGATACTGGTATCGACGGCTTCCATTTCTGGGATTACCCGGTTGTGCTGCCGGATACCTGCGCAGAGGAAACCAACGTTTATGACATGCGTCTGACCCAGCACGAGGACGGCTGGATTTACGGAGTGTTCTGCTCTGAGAGCAAGGACAAAAACGATCCGGATCTGTCCGCGGCTGTTGCTGAGGCTGGTATCGTAAGAACGAAAGACCTGAAGACCTGGGAGCGTCTGGACAACTTGAAAACCTTACGTTCTCCGCAGCAGAGAAACGTTGTTCTGCATCCGGAGTTCGTAGACGGAAAATATGCCTTCTACACCCGTCCGATGGATGGTTTCATTGAGACCGGAAGCGGCGGAGGAATCGGCTTCGGACTCTGCGATGATATCACACACGCTGTCATCGACGAGGAGAAGATCATCAGCAAACGTATTTATCATACCCTGACCGAGTCCAAAAACGGTGCCGGAGCAGTGCCGATCCGCGGTAAGAAATGCTGGATCAACATTGCACACGGTGTAAGAAATACAGCAGCAGGCCTTCGCTACGTTCTGTATGTCTTCGGTACCGATCTGAACGATCCGTCCAAAGTCATTGCAGAGCCGTCCGGTGTATTCCTGGTTCCGCTTGGAAAAGAGAGAGTCGGAGACGTTTCCAACGTTGTATTTACAAACGGCGCGATTGCGCGTGAGAACGGAGAGGTTTACATCTACTATGCATCCTGCGATACAAGAATGCATGTAGCAACCACCACAATCGACAAACTCGAGGACTATCTGTTCAACACACCGCAGGATCCGCACAGATCCCCGGACTGCGTAAAACAGAGATGCGAGCTGATCTCCAAAAACCTGGAGCTGCTGAAAAACGAGAAATAAAAGCGTCCGCTGCGGCGCATGAAAAAAGGAGCTGTTCTCTTTACGGGAACGCTCCTTTTTTCATGTATATTATTTGTTTTTGGTATACCGCGCGATCAGAATTTAACAAGTCCGGGAGATCCTGCGCCAGAAGTTTGTTTTTTCTGCGGAAGAATGCTCCGCTACTTTCATCATTTTATCTGTATTCATATGCACTCCAGATCTGTAAAGGTTATGAAAACCTGGAAAGTGTTTCGAGAAGAACCGAAACGTCAACGGGTTTCGCGATATGGGCGTTCATGCCGGATTCCAGTGCTTTTCGGCGGTCCTCTTCAAACGCGTTTGCCGTCATGGCGACAATCGGGATTTCCCCGCGTTTTCCCGGGAGTGCACGGATCGCTTCTGCGGCCTGATAGCCGTTCATGTTCGGCATCTGAATATCCATCAGAATAACATCGTAATAATCTTCTGGTGCGTTCTGGACTGCTTTTAAGCAGAGGGCGCCGTCTTTTACGTGCTTGGCGTGAATGCCGTTTTCTTCCAGAACGGTGAGTACAATTTCTGCATTCAGGTCATTATCCTCGGCAAGCAGCACGCGTTTTTCGGAAAGCGTCTGCAGGGACTGCTCGAGAATCTCGTCTTTATGCTGGTGAGCCGCAAGCTGTTCTTCGGTCGGAAGTCCAAACGTGAGGCAGACCGTAGTTATTGTTCCGACACCGAGTTCGCTTTCCACATCGATCGTTCCGCCCATCAGATTCACGAGGGATTTGACGATCGGAAGGCCGAGGCCGGTTCCGGTGATGTGGCTTTCGGTGGAGGAATGTTCTCTTGTAAATTCTTCAAAAATATGCGGCAGATACTCTTTGCTCATGCCGATGCCGTTGTCCTTCACGGTGATGCGGTAGGAGGCAAAGCCCTTCCTTGGTGCCGGTGTCTCTTCGATTTTTACGGAAATTTTTCCGCCCTCCGGCGTATACTTGATGGAGTTGCTGATGATATTCAGCAGAATCTCCCGTATTTTTGTCCGGTCGCAGAGGATGGCATCGTGTTCCACCGTGTTGTAATAGAGATAGGAAAGATTTTTGCTTTTTAACGAAGGCTCAAACACTGCATTCAGGGAATTGATCAGCTCGCTGTAGCTGCCGAGCTCGATTTTCAGCGAGGCCTTACCGCTCTCAATGCGCGCCATCTCAAGCACGTAGTTGATCAGGGAGAGCAGAAAACTGCTGGAGGACTTGATTTTTGCAATGTAGTCGACCGCGCGGTCCTTCTCGTCGATGTGCTTTTCCAGCAGATCCGAGAAACCGATGATGGCATTCATCGGGGTTCGGATGTCGTGGCTCATGTTGAACAGAAAACGTGTTTTTGCTTCGTTGGCAGACTGCGCTTCCTGTACGGCTTTTTCCAGTTCTGCTGCGTGAACCTCGTCTTTATAGCGGCGCATCTGGAACTGCAGAAAACCAATAGAGGTAAGCAGGGAAAGGATGAGCCCGAGTGCAAAGGAAACAAAAACCTGCAGCGGACTGAGCCAGCCGTTTTTCGGTACAATTTCAAAATGCCAGGTGTCGTTCGGCACGGTGCAGAGAACTTCCATGGCATCGGAACGCCGGGAATTGCCGGAGTGTGCGATGGAAACGTGTTCGCCGGTGGCCGGAGAAATTTTCCAGAGTTCGTAGGTGTAGCCGGCTTCTTCCAGTGTATCCAGTTCAATTTCGTTCAGAAACGATTCCCAGTCGAGAACGAGAATCGAAAAGCCCCAGAAAGTCTGGTCACCGTTGGCATCGGTGGTATAAATCGGGTCAAAGAGCAGTGCTCCGATGTCGCCCTGCTGCAGCTCAAACGGTCCTGCAATCGTGTATTCGCCGCTCTCTTTGGCAAGGCGTGCCTCCTGTTTCCGGGCAGGATGCTCGAGCATGTTAAGTCCGAGTGCGGCTTCGTTTCCGCTCATCGGATAAATCAGTGTGACAATGCCGTCCTTTGCAAGCTCATGTGCTTTGATGACATTCTGGTCGTCCTGCATCAGCGAGGAGAGGACGGAAAACTCTTCGTCATCGACGGTATAACCGGCTTCAATCATGTGTTTCATCAGATTGGATTCGGCAAGATAATGGTTTAACTGCGATTTCACGCGGCCGATGGTCGTCTGTGCGGTATAGTCAGCTTTCAGCTTTGCTTCCTTTAACTGATTCTGATATAGAAAAACGGCGCAGAGCTCGGCAAGAAAAAATGTAATAAAAAACAGCAGAAGCGCCTGAAATCGAATCTGTTTTTGCATTAATTTTGTTTTCATATCGGATGCTCATCTAAATTTGTAATATTTCCGGCTTTTTCAGGTGATTTTTTTGAGTAAAAACGAAGGCTGGAGTTAAAAATATTATATCGGATTTACCCTGGGATTTCAATAAAAGAAGCGTTAAGTTTGAAAGAGAACAGGATGAAATGAATGGGAAATGTAATGCACAGGAAGAAAATTGCCAGAATGGGCAGAGAATGGAATTGCCAGATAGTTGCTCATTATATCAAAATCATTTATAATAGGGACAGACGACACAGAATGAAGGATTGACAATACAATGGACTATGTGATTTTTGACCTGGAATGGAACCAGTGTCCCTATGGAAAAGGAAAAGAGAACCCGAAGCTGCCGTTTGAGATTATTGAGATCGGCGCGGTGAAGATGGATGGTGAGCGGAATGTGGTGGGAACGTTTCACCGGATTGTAAAACCGGTGGTCTACCAGCATCTCCATCACCGGACGCGCGAGGTCGTCGGACTGACAGAAGAGGATCTGCAGAACGGAATCCCATTTGCGCAGGCCGTGCAGGAATTTTTTGCATTCTCCGGCGGTGCGTGCATGTTCGGCACCTGGGGACCGGGAGACCTGACGGAGCTCCAGCGGAACATGAAATTTTATAACCTCCTGTCGCTGATCCGCGGGCCGATTCATTTTTACGATGTACAGAAACTGTTCGCGATCCAGTACGAAACGATGAAGAGCCGCCGGGCGCTCGAGTACGCCGCCGACTTCCTCCATCTCCCGAAGGACGAGCATTTTCATCAGGCGCTTTCGGATGCAAAATATACGGCCGACATTTTTGCACGCATCGATATGGATGTTGTGCTGGCGTACGACTCGATCGATGTATATCAGAACCCGAAATCGAAAAAAGAGGAGATCCACGCCGTCTATAATGGCTACACGAAATTCATCTCCCGCGAATTCGACACAAAAGAAGAAGCCATGCACGACCGCGAGGTCTGCAGCACGCACTGCTGCATCTGCGGGAAAACGGCAAGAAAACGCTTACGTTGGTTTTCGGCCGGCGGGAAAAACTACTACTGCGTAGCCTGGTGCCCGGAGCACGGATATTTGAAAGGCAAAGCCCGCATGAAACATTCGGACGAAGGAAAACTCTTCGTCGTGAAAACCATCCGCATCAGCAGCGAACAGGAGGCGGGGGAAATCCGGCAGAAGAAAGAGAATCTGCGGAAGAAGAGGAATCAGAAGAGGAAAGAAATGTAAGAAAGGCAGAGGAAATGGAAACGGGATAAAAGGTTTCATTTCTTCTGCCTTTTTGATTGGAAAACAGAGTGGGATCGGTTATAATAAAAATTGAAGAAACTATCGATAAAAGCAGGTTTGTCGGTAGTTTTCTGTTATAGAAAAGAAATGGGGGCAGAGCCTGAGATGATGCATGTGGAAGCGGTGGATCGGGAAGGGCTGCGAAGAAGAGTAAAAGATCCCTTCTATCAGAATACAACATCCATTCTTGCTATGGAGAATGATCAGGTTCTTGGGCGGATTGAGTATCATTTTTACGGAAAGAACTGAAAGAATAAGAAAAGACAAAAGGACGAAAAACAATGGCAAAATTATATTTCCGCTATGGCGCGATGGGCAGTTCGAAATCTGCTAATATTTTGATGGTTCGCTACAATTACGAGGAGCGCGGACAGTATGCAGTTCTGCTGAAACCGCGGACGGACAACCGCGACGGAGAGCATGAGATCAAATCCCGCATCGGGCTGGAAGCACCGGCGGAGTACGTGGATGAATTTTTAGAAGAAATTTCGAAAACGTGGAGCGCAGACAGCGAGGAATACCGGTATCATGGAAATAAAGTGGATGCGGTTCTGATCGACGAAGCGCAGTTCCTTTCACCGGAGGAGGTTGATACGCTTTCGGATATCGTAGATTTTTACGAGATCCCGGTGCTCTGCTACGGCCTGCGTGCCGATTTCCGGACCCGTCTGTTTCCGGGATCCATGCGGCTGATGGAGATCGCCGACGTCATCGAGGAAGTTCCGACGGTCTGTTGGTGCGGAAAACGTGCACAGTGCAATACGAGATATGCAAACGGAAAAATCGTGCGGGAAGGTGCGCAGATTTTCCTTGGATCGAATGAGAGTTATGTGGCGCTCTGCAGGAAGCATTATAAGGAAGGAAAGCTGTGGAAGGAAGATGAGTGAGATCAGAATACAGGAAGTGCATGAGAGAGCGCAGCTGATGGATAAACTCGTGGAACTTTTAACCGTAGGAACAAAATGGTTCTCAGACAAAGCCGATGCAGCCGACCTTGCAATTCTGGACAAACGCATCAACGAAAGAGCCGCAGAAGGATGGGAACTCGTCACATACGATTATATGGCGACCTCCATGCAGATCAAGGGGGCGTTTGTGATTACATTTCGGAAAGAGAAATAAATCAAATCACTTTTCGAGCAGATGTATTATTTTACTCGGTTACAACCGAGTCAATGATAACCGAATAAAATATTCTGTCGAAGGAGATAAAAATGAAAAAGATATTTTTAATGCGGCATTCTATCCCGGAAAAAGGAGATATGCCGAATGAAAGGATTCCTTTATCGGAAAAGGGAAAAGCACTTGCTGTATCAAAAAGAAATATATTTTCAAATGTGGACAGATGCTTTTCTTCACCTTATCGGAGAGCAATGGAAACGGCTGAATTCATCGCAGATCACCTGGTCATTGTGAAGGAGCTGCATGAAAGAACGATCGGGGATGCCAGGGAGGATTTCTGGCTGAAACAGTATGAAGATCACGATTTTCGCAATCTGGGCGGGGAATCATTAAATCAGGTGAAGGTCCGAATGAAAGCAGCGATAGATTCCATTGTCTGCCAGATGGAAGAGGGTGAAACGGCACTCGTGGTTTCTCATGCGACGGCGATCTGTGCATATTTGCTTTCTTACTGTGAAATTGAAGTGAAAGATGCGGAAAACAAAGTAAGAAAAATATCCTTCCATGGAAAAGAAATCCTGAATGGCAGATTTCAGCCGGCAGATGGATTTGAAATCCTTTTTGAAAACGATATTTTTTCGGATATTCGTGTTATGGGGAGAGAAAAATGAAAACATTATATTTGATCGGTGGAACAATGGGCGTTGGCAAAACGACAGTAAGCCAGCAACTGAAAAAAGAGCTGACGAACAGCGTTTTTCTTGACGGAGACTGGTGCTGGGATGCCGATCCGTTTCAGGTGACGGATGAGACGAAAGCGATGGTGATGGACAACATCTGTTATCTGCTGAATAACTTTCTGCACTGCAGCGCTTATGAAAACGTTATTTTCTGCTGGGTGATGCATGAGCAGAGTATTGTTGATGAAATCGTCAGTAAGCTGGACACGGAAGAATGCAGAGTGATTAAAATTTCGCTGATCGTGGATGAAGCAAATTTGCGGAAGCGGTTATTATCCGACATCGCAAATAAGATTCGTACGGAAGAGATTATGGACAAAAGCATTGCACGAATTCAGATGTATCAGGTACTTAATACGGTAAAAATTGATACGAGTAATAAGAGTGTCTGTGAAATTGCAGAGGAAATTGCAGCACTTTAAGATCAAAAAACAAGGAGCCAAACCAAAATGACCAAACGAATCATAGACAATGAACTCCGGCTGATCCCATATTACAGGAATGACGAGGCCTCTCTTCCGTGGTATCAGGATCTGGACGTGTGTAAGCAGGTGGACAACCGGGAGGAGCCGTATGATGTGGAGCTGTTGCATCGGATGTATGATTATCTTACCGCGCACGGTGACTGCTATTATATAGAATATAAGGGCGTGCTGGTGGGAGATGTTTCGCTGAGAGAGAATAGTGAAATCGCTGTCGTTGTCTGTAAAGAATACCAGAATCAGCATATCGGAAGACGGTGCGTTCTGGAGATGCTGAATCTTGCAAGAGAAAAGGGAATGGAGCAGGTAAAAGCCAATATTTATTCTTTTAATGGACAAAGCCAGCGCATGTTCCAGTCGGTCGGATTTGAGAAAACGGCGGAGGAATGGTATGAGTCTAAGCTGTAAGTGATTGCAGAGAAAGAGAGAAGAAATGAACATAAAATACAATCAGCTGTGCATTAGAAATGCCGAAAAGAAAGATTGTGAACAATTAGCCGTCTGGTGGAACGATGGAACCGTCATGGCCCATGCCGGCTTCCCCAACGGGCTTGGGACAAGCGCAGCGGAAATTGAAAAACAGATTGCCGACGACAGCGATGAAACAAGACGAAGACTCATCATAGAATACAACGATGTGCGAATCGGCGAAATGAGTTTCTATGTATTCGAAAATCATCGATATGAAATCGGAATCAAAATCTGCGAATCCGATTACCAGGAAAAAGGCATTGGAAGAGTTGTACTGAGCATGCTCATAGAAGAACTGTTCCGCATGGGAGCCAACGTTATTTTTCTTGATACCAACCTCAAAAACACAAGAGCACAGCATGTCTACGAAAAACTCGGCTTCCGCAAAACCGCAGTCCATTACAATTCCTGGAAAAATCAGCTGGGGGAAATGGAATCTTCTGTCGACTATGAGCTGACGGCGGATGAGTTTTGCAATCTGAAATAGAAATTGTAAAATAAATGAGGGACGAGTGTAAAGAAAGTTCGATGGGAGAAAGAAGTATGGAGTTTATGTTAAAAACAGAAAGGCTCATTATTCAGCCGTACAGTAACAGCTTTTTAGAAGCATATTATATACTACTCATGAGTAGTATTTTTGCGTAAGGGACTTTCGGAATATATAGGAAGTTAAATATCTCTGTTTTACTGGAGCAAATCAGTAAAACAGAGATATTTTTATGCCGCAGGCGTACCAAATTTGATTCGAAAAATTTTTGGCATTGAGAACGAAGGGCGGAGACGGTATAATGGAAGCAGAATTTTAACATCAGTAGACAAGAAGTCCCCCGCTTCTAAAGCGGTGGGATGAATTGTTAAAGGAAACATAACAGCAGTGGCGGGCGGAGAGAAAACGGTATCCTCCACTGACATGAGGTAAGTCACAGTCGAACTATTTTCGACATGTCAGACTCCGTGAAAATACCGACTGTGAGTTGAAACAACAGAAAAGGTATAAAACATGAGATATCAGATCAGAAATGCAAAAGTACAGTTTGGCGCGGATACGATTTTAAACAGTGTGAATTTCGAAATTCACGATACAGAAAAAATTGCAATTGTCGGCAGAAACGGCTGTGGAAAAACGACGCTGCTGCGGCTGATTGCCGGGGATATTGAGATGAGTAATCTGGACAGTGACGAGAGCTGCGGAATTACGATGAGCGGAAAACAGAACATCGGTTTTCTGCGCCAGATTAATTTTACCGATGGAGATGTGCCGGTAAAAGAGGAGCTGGAGAAGGCTTTCTCAGAAGTCTTTGCGTGCGAGGCACGAAAAAAGGAAATCGAAAAGCTGCTCGCCGAGACGGAAGATCACAAAAAGCTGCTGGCGGAGTACGATTTTCTGGAGCGGAGAATCGAGAGTCTGCACGGGTACAGCTGGAAAAAAGATATGGAAACGATGTTCCAGAAATTTGGTTTTGCGCTCGAAGATCTGGAAAAACCGATCGGTGAATTTTCGGGCGGACAGCAGACAAAAATTGCCCTGATTCAGCTCCTCTTACAGCGCCCGGACATCCTGCTTCTAGACGAGCCGACCAACCACCTCGACATCGCTGCAGTGGAGTGGCTGGAAAATTATCTGAAAAGCTACGAAAATGCTGTTGTCATTGTATCACATGACCGCATGTTTCTGGACCGCGTGATTGATGTGACGTATGAAATCGAATACGGCGACATCAAACGTTATCCGGGAAATTATTCTGCGTTTGTGAGATTAAAAGAAGAAGCGCAGATCAAGCAGGAAAAAGATTATGAGGCGCAGCAGAAGGAAATTGAGCGTCTGACGGCGTGGATTGAGAAATGGAAAAACACACCGACAAAAGTTGCGGCCACCCGTTCGAAACGAATGGCGATCGAGCACATGGTAAAAATCGAGAAACCGCGGCGGTTTGACACGAAGACGTTCCATGCCTTATTCCATCCGGCACGCGAAAGCTATACGGACGTGCTCACGATGAAAAAATTGAAAATAGGATACGATACCGTTCTGAGCGAGGTTTCGGCCGTCATCAAAAAAGCAGAACGGATTGCGATCATCGGAGAAAACGGAAAAGGAAAATCGACGCTTCTGAAAACCGTTGTGGGCGAAATCAATCCACTGGGCGGAAGTTATCAATTTGGAAACCGCGTGGATTTTGCCTACTTCGATCAGCACAAAGCAGTCAACCAGAAATTCGACCCGGAGCAGACGGTGCTCGACTATTTCTGGAGTCTTTATCCGAACCTGCTTCGCAACGATGTCCGAAGCGCACTGGGAGCCTTTCTGTTTTCCGGTGAGGATGTCGAAAAGAAAATGGGGCAGCTCTCCGGCGGTGAAAAAGTGCGGCTGGAGCTCTGCCGGATTTTCTATACGAAACCGAATTTCCTGATCCTGGACGAGCCGACGAATCACATGGATCTGGCGGGAAAAGAAGCGCTGGAAAAAATGCTGACCAGCTACGAGGGAACCGTTCTGTTCGTATCGCACGACCGTTATTTCATCAACCAGGTGGCAACCGGCATTCTGGAGTTCGGCGAGAGCGACGTACAATTTTACGGAATGAATTATGCACAGTATCTCGAAGAAATCAAACGGCAGACGCCGGGCAGAGAAACGGGAAATGCGGGAGGAGTTGTACGAAAACCGGCCGACGTTCCGACACTGGATGATGTGTTTGACAAAAAGAAATATTATAACCCGGGAAAAATTCTGTCCCGCTTAAAACGGCAGCTCGAAAAATACGAGGAGCAGCTTGCGGAGAGTGAGAGCAGAATGTCAGAACTTCAACTGGAAATGATGGACCCGGAACTTTCCGCAAATTACGAACAGCTGATGGAGCTTCAGACGAAAATAGACGAAGAAAATCAGGCACAGGAATCCCTGTTGGAGCGCATGATGGAAACGGAACTGGAACTCGAAGAGATGGAAACACAGGACGAATAGAGAGGTGAGTACCATAGAAAAGATAGATCAGTTTAAAAATGGACTATCATGAAAATGAAGTTTTTCTCGTTTTAGGATATTCGGTTTGTTATATTTTGTAAAGTATTCTGCACCCATGACTGGTATGCATTCGTAAGCGGGGCTGAAATCTTTCGGATAAAAAAGTCAAATTTTGTTGACAACCCTGAAGACATTTGATAGTATTTATCAAGTAATGTAATATTCCATGAGGGAGTAGTTAGCACGAATGTGTGATTTGTCAACATTCTGATTATAAAAAAAGAGTATAATCTGGCAAATCTTAAATAATGAGACTCATGTATATCAATGAACAGCCTGCAAAAAAGCTGGCCGTTTATTGATATACATGGGTCTTTTTTTACGCGGGTAATGAGTAGGAACCCCCGCTTCTGCTAATGATACGATTATGGAAAACAAAGGAGGAAAACATGGAAAATTTCATCAACAACGCCCCGTTTGCTCTTGTGCTTGTCTGTCTCGTCATCGGTTTTGTCCTGCTGATCAAAGGTGCGGACTTTTTCGTAGAAGGAAGCTCAAGCGCGGCAAAGAGACTGCATGTTCCGTCGATCATCATCGGACTGACCATTGTTGCCATGGGAACATCACTTCCGGAGACCGCGGTCAGTGTATCAGCTTCACTTACCGGCAACAACGAGCTTGCCGTCAGTAATGTCATTGGTTCCAATATCTTTAACCTGATGGTTGTCATCGGTGTCTGTGCCGTACTGACTACTGTAGAAGTTGCAAAGGAAACCATCAAAAGAGACATCCCGCTGTCCCTGATCTGCGCCGGACTTTTAATGGTTTTGGGGATTAGCGGACTCGGCGATAAATCCGGTATGATGCTCGGTCACCTGGACGGCGTGATCTTAATTGGTTTTTTCGCAGGCTATATTGTCTACATGGTTCAGATTGCGTTAAAGGCAAACAGGGAAGGAAAAAAAGTCGAAATTGAAGGCGGTTCCGATGAGGATATCAAACTGCTTTCCGTTCCGAAGAGTATCGTGTTCATCGTCGGCGGAGCAGTCGCCATTGCAGTCGGCGGAGATGTGACCGTAGATGCCGCAGCGAGAATCGCAGGCGATCTCGGAATGAGCCAGACTCTGATCGGATTGACCATTGTTTCCATCGGAACTTCCCTTCCGGAACTCGTAACTTCTATCGTTGCTGCCAGAAAGAATGAAGTTGATATGGCACTTGGCAACGCGATCGGTTCTAATATCTTCAACATTCTTATGGTACTTGGCATTGCATCCGCAATCAGCCCGATGGCCATCATTACGGAAAATATAATTGATTTGTGTGTATTGATCGTATTCACGGTATGTGTATGGATTTTTGCAGGAACCAAAAAGAAAATCGGAAGAGTCGAAGGTTTCTGTATGGTCGCATTTTATGCTGTATATGCCATTTATATCATTGTAAGATAAGGGGAATAGAAAATGGTGTTATTTCTAAAGGTGTTTCTTACCGAGTTTATTGCAGAGATGGGTGATAAGACGCAGCTCATGCTGATTGCGCTTACTTCGAAGTACAAGCTGAAAGACATTATCCTGGGAACCGCAGCCGCGATTCTGGTATTGAATGGAATGGCGGTTCTCGCAGGCGGCCTCGTCAGCGAATTCATTCCGGACTGGTTGATTAAGACGATTGCAGCACTCGCATTTCTTTACTTCGCAGCATCCACCATTTCCGGTGATGATGACGAGGAAGAGGAAGAAGGCGGCAAATCCAAAATTCGGTTCGCACCGCTCGCCGTTTTCTGTACGTTCTTCGTAGCAGAGCTCGGAGACAAAACACAGCTTACCGCAATCACCTTTGGTGCAAATGAAGGTATGGGATCCGCATTCGTTGTATGGATCGGATGTTCTCTCGGACTGTTCGCAGCGGATATTCTCGGAATGCTGGTCGGCTACCTCTTAAAGAGCAAGACACCGGATGGGCTGCTGAATACACTGGCGTTTGTCATCTTTTCAATTTTCGGTGTATACACACTTTACCAGGGACTGAAACTGATCAGCGCAAGCGTCTGTCCACTGCCGGTATGGCCGGTACTGATCGCTGCAACGGCTGTTTTTGTTGCTGTATGTGTCTGTCTTTTTGTGAAAAGAGAGAAGAAAAAAGCAAAATAAAAACTGCGCACCGCATACTCATGATTTGGATGAGAAATGCGGCGCGTATTTTTTATGCGGCGAAATGAAAGTTTATCATTGAAAACTGCGGGTCGCATTCTCGTTACTTTAGTGATGAGTTAGACGCGCAATTTTTTTATATAAAACAGAACAAATGTTTGATATATTATTATGGATATGGTAAAATACTTTTATGG
>NZ_QUIM01000010.1:55601-124741 GCF_003480245.1 Blautia sp. AM42-2 | reverse complement strand
ATTACTTATTCAGAACTTTCGAGGATGTGTTTCACTGTTTAATTATCAAGGATCTTTGCTGTTCCGACTCGGATCAGCTTGTTTATTTTATCACAGAACTTTTCGTTTGTCAAGAACTTTTTTTAATTTATTTTTTGAAGCTCTTTCGAACTTCTTTGCTGTTCTCTCGATCAGCAACTCGTTCATTTTATCAAACTCGTTTGCTTTTGTCAAGAACTTTTTTCAGGTTTTTTTGAAGCAGTTTTTCCAACCCGCGGCAGCCACCCGGCTCCGAACTAGATTTTTCTGTTTCAAAGAAACTCATTCGCATCAGCTCTCACTGACAGCTTAGTTATAATAACACCGCCCAAAGCAAAAGTCAACACCTTTTTTCGAATTTTCTTATTTTTAGAAAAATACATACAATTCTGTATATTCATTATTTTGTCTAATTACTTGTTAAATGCAAAAAATCAGCAGAAAACACTTTCTATGAAAGTCCGTTTTCTGCTGACTTTTCTTCTTAATATTAGTCAAGCGGATATTCGCAATCCGTTTCGCTACTTGCTCATAACCGAATAACTGCTTCGCAGCTTATCAGGAGTGACTTGTGCCACTCCTGATACAAACAAGCCCCAACCCACTGCTTATTGCTCCACGCAATGGAAGCAGGGGACTTGCTTGATTCGATTAAATCACTTTCGTCGTCCACTCCGAGCAGTCCCATACGCTGGTTGCCAGGCCATCATAAAATTCCGGCTCATGGCAGACCATAAGAACAGTTCCTTTGTACTCTTTCAGTGCGTTTTTTAACTCCTCTTTTGCGTCTACATCGAGATGGTTGGTCGGCTCATCGAGGACAAGAAGATTGGTTTCGCGATTGATCAGTTTACAGAGGCGAACTTTTGCCTGTTCTCCTCCTGAGAGCACACGCACCAGGCTTTCAATGTGCTGTGTGGTAAGACCGCATTTGGCAAGCGCTGCACGGACTTCATACTGAGTATAGGATGGAAATTCTTCCCAGATTTCCTGGATACAGCTGTTGGTATTGCCTTTTGGCATTTCCTGCTCGAAATATCCGATTTCCAGATAATCGCCAAGCTCCACGTCTCCGCCAAGGGACGGGATCAAACCGAGGATACTCTTTAAGAGTGTTGTTTTTCCAATTCCGTTGGCACCGGTGAGCACGATCTTTTCGCCACGCTCGATCGCAAATGTCAGCGGTCTGGAGAGCGGTTCTTCATAGCCGATCACAAGTTCTTTTGCAGTCACAACGAAGCGGCCCGAAGTGCGCGCAGTGCGGAAATGAAATTCCGGCTTCGGTTTTTCTTTTGCAAGCTCGATCACATCCATCTTATCCAGCTTCTTCTGCCGGGACATGGCCATGTTTCTGGTTGCCACACGGGCTTTGTTTCGTGCCACGAAATCCTTCAGCTCACTGATCTCCTGCTGCTGGCGGTTATAGGCAGCTTCCTTCTGCGCTTTTTTGACTGCATAAACCTCCTGGAAGTGGTCGTAATCACCAACATAACGATTCAGCTCTTTGTTTTCCATATGATAGATCAGATTGACAACACTGTTCAGGAATGGGATATCGTGAGAGATCAGAATGAAGGCATTTTCATACTCTTCAAGGTATCGTTTCAGCCAGGTGATATGTTCCACATCCAGGTAGTTGGTCGGCTCATCCAAAAGAAGGATGTCCGGTTTTTCCAAAAGTAATTTTGCCAGAAGTACCTTCGTTCTCTGTCCGCCGGAAAGCTCGGTAACATCGCGTTCGAGACCGATCTCTTCAAGACCAAGTGCGCGGCCAATCTCTTCGATTCTCGAATCCAGGATGTAGAAATCATGTGCATCCATCATTTCCTGGATCACGCCAAGTTCCTCCATCATCTGATTCAGCTCGTCCTCGGAGGCATCGCCCATGGAATCGCAGATCGTGTTCATCCGCTCTTCCATCTCGTACAGCCAGGAAAAAGCACTTTTTAACACATCACGGATCGTCATACCTTTTTCCAGAACGGTATGCTGGTCCAGATAGCCGACACGGACGTTTTTTGCCCACTCAACCTTTCCCTCATCCGGCATCAGCTTTCCGGTGATGATGTTCATAAAGGTTGATTTTCCCTCGCCATTTGCGCCTACCAGACCGATGTGTTCCCCCTTTAACAGGCGGAACGATACATCTTCAAAAATTGCACGGTCGCCGAAGCCGTGGGACAGATGTTCTACATTTAAAATACTCATGCATAAATTCTCCTTCTTCTGTTGTATTGGAATTCTCCGATCTCCTGATCGTTTTCTTTTTCATATTATAGTCTGAATCATTATATAGGGAAATTCCCTCTTTTGGCAAGCTTTTTCTATACCGTCCCAGGCTTTTATCCCGTATCCGGAAAGTATCCTTTTCCGCAACAAAAAAGAAGAACTCCTTCGGAAAAAGGTTCTCCTCTCAGAATTCTTCTTTCTGTTTTTTTGTTCCAAAACCATAACCGTTTCGGAATTTTAAGAACATTTCTTTTTTTGTCCGTACACCCACTCCGAATACATTTCTTTTACGGATGGATACACATACTCCACAAGATACTGCGAGTTCTGCATCTCTTCACGCGTAGATTCGCCGGAAAGCACAAGGGCTGCAGAAACGCCCGCCATGTTGGCGCACGCAATGTCCGTATAGAGACGGTCTCCTACAAGAACAGCCTCATCTCGGGTTCTGCCTGTCATATCAAGTGCCATCTCAATCATCCGTATGCCTGGTTTTCCGATATAAGTCGGCATGCGGTGGATCGCATGGCCGATCATCTCGCAGATGGAACCGCAATCCGGCACGTAGCCGAATTCAATCGGGCAAACATAGTCCGGATTCGTTGCAGCGTAATCCAGTTCCGGGCGCGCTGTCAACAGCCGACAGATATCTGTCAGTTTTTGATACGTCAATTCATTATCATAGCTTGCAAGCACACACGCAATTCCTTCTTTTTCCGGATCGCGGGTGGTACACACACCGAAGCTCTCCAATTCCCGGATCAGAGAGTCCGTTCCCAGCACATAGACGGGACGGGATCCATATTTCTGTTTCAGGTAATGAGCTGTCGCAACGGATGCTGTCAGAAAGTTCCCGCTTGTTGTCGGAATGCCCAGCTTTGCAAATTTTTTCCGGTAATCTGCTACGCTCATCGTCGTATTATTTGTGATAAACACATAATCTCCACCGTACTCGGACAGTCCGTTTAAAAACCGGTCTGCTCCCGGAATCAGACGGTTCCCCACGCAGATGGTTCCGTCGATATCCAAAAGGAACAGCTTTTTTTCTCCAATCGGTATCACTTCGCGTTGCGGCAGGAAACGGCCACATCCGGATAATTGGTGATGACTGCGTCAACACCGGCATCCATCAGGCGTTCGATCTCCGCCTTATCATTGACCGTCCACACATGCACTGCAAGATCACTTTCCACATACTGCGGAAGAAAGTCTGCCATCTGCACATGAAAGGTTGCCGGATGAAGAGCTCCTGTTCCGATTTTTTTCGCATAATTCACGACATCGTAAATAACATCTGCGTAGAGGATGCCGGTGCTGGCTTTCGGATCCAGTTCCAGAATTTTTGCAATGCTGTAATGGTTAAAGGAAGAATAAATCACGCGATCTTCCATCTCCATCTCTTTTGTCAGCTCGAGTACCTTTTTTTCCAGGTCTTTATACCAGAAAATACCGGTTTTCAGCTCGACATTGATCGTCATTCCCGTTGGCTTTAATGCTTCATATACTTCGCGAAGCGTCGGAATTTTTACATCCTGATACTCTGGATGTGTCTTATTAAAGTTCAGGGTCTTTAATTCCGCAAGTGTATAATCTTTGACAAATCCGCTTCCGTCACTGACCCGGTCGATTTCTTCATCGTGGACAACAACCATCTCGCCATCTTTCGTCAGCTGTACATCCAGCTCCACACCGTCAGCTCCATGCTCTGCCGCAAGAAGAAACGCTTCCAGTGTATTTTCCGGCGCATATGCACTGGCTCCTCTGTGTGCCCATACTTTTGTTTTCATCTCGTATCTGTCCTCCATTTTCCGTTCCCATTTCCAAATCTGCACTCTTTTCTATCTTTTGTCCCGGCTGCAGCTTTTTTTCTTTTATCGTAAACCCTGAAAATAATTAAAAAAAGCGGTACTGACTCTTTTGCATTATTTGGAGGCTTACTATAAATCCGGAAACACGCCGGATTTTTGTCTCCGACGCATTTCCAGTCATATCTGAAAAATCATTTCCGTAACTCGGATCTTCCCCTTCATAGAAACCGTTCAAACACGCTTTGGGAACTCGTTTTTCTTCACTATAGGACGAAATCTTATTTTTGTAAAGCCTGTCTCTTATTCATTTACCAGATTATAATCCTCGATGGAGCTGTTAATCTGGGAAGCCATCGATTCTACTGCTTTCTCCGGGGTCTCATTTCCGTTGATCATATTCTCGATTTCTGTTTCCACAATCTGTCTTGCCTCCGGGAATACAGAGAGAAGTGCGCCGGCATACTGCGGCTTGGAATCGTGCAGCTGATCAATCGCGGTCTGGAACTGCGGATACTGTGCTACATTATCTTTGAAGGTCTGCTCCTCATCGGCGGCTGTTGTAACTGGGAAGTAACCAGTCTCGGCATTCCAGTATGCCTGAGATTCCGGGGAAATCAGGAATTTGATAAATTTCCAGGTAGCAGCTGCTTTCACATCGTCGTTATTGTTCAATGCCCAAAGAGAAGCTCCTCCAATGGAAACACCGCCCTCATCGCCGTCCTTGATTGTCGGGAAATATGCAGTTCCAACCTCGAAGCTTCCGTTGACATCCTGCAAAATCTGCTTCAGAGATGCGGTAGAGCCAAGGGTGATCGCTGCTTTTCCGGAAGTAAAGTCTGTCGTTGCGGTATCACTTCCGGCACGGCCTACGTTTGGTGCAACGTCGGCATCATTCAGGGCTTTCCACTCATTTAAGATGTTGAGCGCTCCGCCGTTGGAATCAAATTCAACCGCAGTAGCAGCAGCATCACGGCCATTTCCATTATCCGCATAGGAAAGTCCCTGTTTGCAGAGCCACTGTTCGAAATACCATCCATAGATGGAGAGTGCCAGCGGTTCACCGGCTCCGCCCTTTGTTTTCAGATCATCACCGATGGCAAGAATTCCTTCCAGGCTTGTAGGAACCTCGGTGATCCCTGCTTTTTCAAACATATCTTTGTTGTAATACAGAATCGGTGTGGACGAATTGAATGGCATCGAGTACAGCTCATTGTTTACCGTATAATAAGCAGCGATATTCGGCTCGATCTGGGAAATATCATAGCCATCTGCATTAATCAGCTCCTGCATCGGAATGACCCAGCCGGAATCAATCATAAAGCGTGTTCCGATATCATAAATCTGTACCAGGTCTGCTCCCATATTTCCGATCTGTGCACTTTTCAGTTTGTTAATCGTATCATCATATTCTCCCTGATAAACCGCCTCAACGGTAATGCCATCGGTATTCTCTTCATTGAATTTATTGACAAGATAATCCATCGCTTCGCCATTGACACCTCCCATGGAATGCCAGAAGGTAATCGTGGTTCCCTTCGTATCCTGGTTTAAGTCCGGTGCTTCTGCTCCATCCGCCGTACTTCCTGCCTCAGTGCTGGCTGTGGTTTCATCTGTTGTCGCACTCTGTGCCTCACTCGTTGTTTTTCCGCCTCCGCATCCGGTAAGCGCCATAGCTGCCATAGAAGCCGCAAGAATTGATGCAATCACTTTTTTCTTCATTTTTTTTTCCTCGTTTTCATACAGTTTTCTATTCTTTTTTCTGTCACAGGAATCAGCCCTTGACTGCTCCCGAAAACATTCCTTTGATTAAGGCCTTCTGGCCCACGATAAAGATGGAAATGGATGGAATGATAATCATTACTACGCCCGCCAGCATCAGGGTAATCGACTGTGCGTCGACGCTGTTCAGCATACTGATACCAATCTGTACGGTACGCTTGCTGTCCGAACCTGTAACCAGCAGCGGCCACATGTACATATTCCATGCATTGATAAAGGTGTAAACCGCCATTGCTCCCATTGCTGACTTTGTCAGCGGCATCAGGATTTTTACGATAAACCGCAGATTACCGCAGCCGTCCAGCTTCGCCGATTCATAAAGCGAAATCGGAAAGGTCATGTAGAACTGGCGGAACAGGAAAATTCCCATTGCAGAGGTAAGAGAAGGCAGGATCAGAACAATATAGGTATCGAGCAGTCCGAGACTTCCTACTGTCAGATAATTGGAAATAATGGTTGCCTCACCCGGCACCATCATGGTCGCCATGACCAGCATAAACAGAACATTTTTTCCTTTGAAGTTCAGGAAAGAGAAGGCAAATGCCGCAAGAGAACACGTTACAATCTGACCCAGTGTAATGCTGCCCGCAACCAAAAATGAATTCAGGACAAAGCGTACCAACGGGATTTTATGAAATGCTTCCACAAAATTTTCCAGTGTCGGATGTTTGGGAACGATATTCATCGCCATTGTGTATAACTCGCCGGACGGCATAAATGCTACGCTGATGGTATAAAGCAGCGGAAACAGCATAAACAGGCAGACAATCAGGTTCATGATAACCAACGCTGTTTTCTGAATCATTTTCTTTCTTTTTGCTTTTGCATTCATTGCCAGATGCAGTGCCTGCAGCTCCTCTGCAGAATAAGTTTTGGGTCTGGCAATCGTAGTTGCTATCGTAGACATCAGTATTTTACTCCTCTCTTTTCCACGCGGAACATAACCAGGGTAAGCGCCATGACAATCAGAAACAAAACAACGGACTGTGCAGCTGCGCTTCCAAACCGGTAATTAAAAAACGCATCACGGTAAATCGAATATACAATCAGGTTAGTGGATTCTCCCGGTCCTCCCTGTGTCAGGATTTTCACCTGTCCGAATGACTGGAATGCCTGAATAATGTTAACAACCAGTGTGTAAAACATGATTGGAGAAAGTCCCGGCAGTGTCAGCTTAAAAAATTTCTGTACTGCATTCGCGCCATCCACAGAAGCACGCTCATAAATCGAATCGTCGATGTTTCCAAGTCCCGCTGAAAAGTACAGGAAATTGATGCCACTGTTCAGCCATGCCGTGAGGACAGCCACACAGATCAGCGCATATTTCGGATCGCTGACCCAATTAATGCTCACATGCAGCAGTTTGTTTACGATACCGATCGTGGGATTTAAGATAATCTTGAAAATCATGGCACCTGAGCTCGATGCTACTGCCATTGGGAGTGCATAGGAAGTACTGAATACCCGGATTCCCGGAAAAGCCTTGCTGCAAAGAACTGCTCCCAGAAGGCCAAGCGCCATACTTCCGACTACAACAATCGCCACAAATTCCAGCGTAACCCAGAGGCTGTTGTAAAAGGATGGATTCGATAATAAGCTTTTATAGTTGTCCAGTCCCACATACAATTTCGCTTCTCCAAGCTTGTTTGTCTTATACAGGCTCAGATAAATGGTCTTAATAAACGGATAAAACAGAAAGATGCTAAAGATCACCATACTCGGGATCAGATACATATAAACTTCTGCTTTTTTACACTTTTCGATTACTTTTTTCACTTCTTGCTCCTTCTTATGCTGTTGCACGTTCTTCTTTTTCAACCGGCAGAGATAAAATATTTTCTTCTGTAAACGGATCAAAGATCTGTGCTTTCTCCATATCTGCATACAATGTAATGCTTTCCTTTACAGCAACCGGTGCCTCGGAAGGCACTCTTGCTGTAATCAGATTTCTTCCGGTATTCATATGCAGATACGCTTCTGCACCTATCATCTCCCGCAGGTCAACAAATGCCTTCAACTGATTCTCTTCATAACAGATCTGATGTGCGGAAGCGGTTATTTCGTCCTGTAAATCCTCCGGTCGCAGGCCCAGGATCATCATTTTTCCGAGATAAGCACGGCGAAGCACCATTTCATTCTCTCCTCTGACACGAAGGGTAATTCCTCCGTCTGCCTCCAGATAAACCGCTCCGTTTCTTTCCATCACCATCGTTTCCATAAAATTCATACTCGGAGCTCCGATAAAACCAGCCACAAATTTGTTTGCCGGATGGCGGTAAATCCGCTCCGGTGTATCCGCCTGCTGCACAACACCGTCTTTCATAACAATAATTTTTGTACCAAGCGTCATCGCCTCCGTCTGATCATGGGTAACATAAATCACCGTCGTTTTCAGTTCCTTATGTAATTTTGCCAGCTCCACCCGCATCTGTGCCCGCAGCTTCGCATCCAGATTTGAAAGCGGCTCATCCATTAAAAATGCTTTCGGCCGTCTCATAATTGCGCTTCCAATCGCAACTCTTTGTTTCTGACCACCGGAAAGTGCTGCCGGTCTCCGGTCAAGTAAATGCTCAATTCCAAGCATTTTAGCTGCCTCATGTACCTTTTTATCAACTTCATCCTTGGGCTGTTTCCGGATTTTCAGAGAAAACGCCATATTTTCATATACCGTCATATTCGGGTAAAGCGCGTAGTTCTGAAATACCATCGAAAGATCGCGATCCTTTGCTTCTACATAATTACAAAGCTGTCCATCAATCCAGAGCTCCCCGCTCGTAATCTCCTCAAGACCGGCAATCATCCGAAGCGTCGTCGATTTTCCGCAGCCGGAAGGTCCAACAAAAATCACAAACTCCCGATCCGGTATTTCAAGCGAAAAATCCTGAACCGCATAATGTTCCTTATCATAAGATTTACAGACATTCTTCAACACAATATTTGACATTCGTTTTTCTTCCTCCTCGTCTTGTCGAGATTCATTATACCTTTCCTTCCGTAAAGCCCACTACCACCGCTTTGTAAAATACCCGTTAATAAAATAACCGGCTACTTTACAAAAATCTTTTACATTTTCTCTCATCTCCGTCTCCATCCCCTTCTTTTCCAGCCATTTTTCCAGATCACTCTTTGTAAAATCCCCGAAAATCACCCGCAAAACCAATTTTCAAAACGAGTTCTGAATAGCCATTCTTTTTCCCAATACCAGACAGATTATTTTTGACACAAAAAAAACGCCGCAACTCTCAAAGCTGCAGCGCTTTCTCATCATAACATACCATATTCTTCTTTCATGTCAACGCAGTGGGCGCTCCCGCGCCCACATCCGTGTCCGTCCAAACCTATTCCACCGGTTCCGCCGGCACAAACACCCTGCTGTTTTCCTGTTCTTTTGGTTTTTCCGCTCTTTCCGTTGCCTCCCTGCAGAAATACTCCTGTGAATTCACCAGCATCTTTCCGCGCTTATCCGGCTTTGTATACGTTCCGTCTGCCTGTAAAATACTGGCTTTCACATTATCCTTCATCTGGATATCAAGAATATGCATTACTTCTTTCTTGATCTGCTCATCCTCAACCGGGAACACAATCTCCACCCGTTTTTCCAGATTTCGCGGCATCCAGTCCGCGCTTCCCATAAACACCTCTTCATTTCCACCACTGTAGAAGTAGAAAATCCGCGCATGTTCCAGGAAATTGCCGACAATCGAGCGAACGGTAATATTCTCGCTGACACCCGGGATTCCAACCTTCAGGCAACAGATTCCCCGGATAATCAGGTCAATCTTTACTCCGGCTGCCGAAGCACTGTAAAGCGCCGCAATAATATCGCGGTCGCATAACGAGTTCATCTTCGCAATAATATGCGCTTTCTGTCCCTTCTTTGCGTGCTCCTCTTCCATCGCAATCAGATGCAGGAACCGGTCCTTCATCCAGAGCGGTGCAACAATCAGTTTGTTCCAGCGATCCGGCTCCGAATAGCCTGAGAGCATATTAAATACCGCTGTTGCATCCTCACCGATCTTTGCATTGCACGTCAACAGACCACAGTCGGTATACAGCTTTGCCGTAGAATCGTTATAGTTTCCCGTGCCAAGATGTACATATCTGCGAATACCTGTCTCCTCACGCCGAACCACCAGTGTAATCTTACTGTGTGTTTTCAGTCCCAGAAGACCATAAATTACATGGCATCCCGCTTTCTCCAGCATCTTTGCCCAGACAATATTGTTTTCTTCGTCGAACCGTGCCTTTAATTCCACCAGTACGGAAACCTGTTTGCCATTTTCCGCCGCCTGAGCCAGTGCTGCAATAATCGGAGAATTGCCGCTCACACGGTACAGTGTCTGTTTGATCGCCAGTACATCCGGATCCTTTGCTGCCTGTTGTACAAATTGCACGACCGGATCAAACGTCATATAAGGATGATGCAGCAGGATGTCGCCTTTTCGGATGTTTGTAAAAATGTCATCCTCATTCATCAGCGCCGGAACTGCCGCCGGAATATATTTCGGAATTTTATACTCATCAAAGCCGTCGAGCCCATACATTTTCATTAAAAACGTCAAATCGAGCGGTCCCGGAATCCGGAACAGGTCGTCTTCATCGATGTCAAACTCTTTTTCCAGCATCTTCAGGAGCCGCTTATCCATCTTATCTTCCACTTCCAGACGGATCACTTCGCCCCACTGACGTTTTTTAAGCTGCTTCTGGATCTCTTTTAACAGGTCCGAAGCCTCATCCTCATCGATCGAAAGATCTGCATTTCGCATAACACGGTACGGATGCGCGCAGACCACATCGTAGCTTAAGAACAGCTTTCCAATGTTCCGCTCGATGATCTCCTCCAGAAGAATCACATACCGCTGTCCCGTCTTTTCATCCTGCGGAAGCAGAATAAAACGCGGCAGTACCGAAGGAACCTGAACCGTCGCAAATTCCAGTTCTTTCTCCTTTTCCTTCTCCTTGCCTTTCTTCTCTTTCTTATCCTCCGCACGGCTCAGAAGCGAATCCTCTTTCTTCTGCACCAGTGCACCGATATTCAATGTTTTGTTCCGGATCAACGGGAACGGGCGGGCCGAATCCATGGCCATCGGGGTCAGAACCGGGTAAATGTTTTCCTCAAAATAGGAATCCACATACTCCGCCTGCTCCTTCGTCAGCTTCTCGTGCTCACTGATAATCGTAAGGCCAACGTGCTCCAGAGACGGAACCGCCGAGCGATTGTACGTATTGTACTGCAGCTGCACCAGCTCATGCGTCCGTTTGCTGATCTCGGTAAGCTGCTCCTTCGCATCCATGCCGGACAGATCCTTTTTCGTATAGTTTGCATGCACCTGGTCTTTTAGTGAAGCCACACGGACCATATAAAACTCATCCAGATTGGAGGAGGTAATGCTGATAAATTTCAGACGTTCAAACAGCGGAATACTCTTATCCCGCGCCTCGTTTAAAACACGCTCGTCGAAGCTGATCCAGCTCAATTCCCGGTTTCGAAAATATTCCGGTTTCTTATATGGTGCAATATCCATCTTTCTTCGCCTCCTTTTACATCTGCCGTTTCAGTTTGATGACCGGCTGTATGCTGAATACCTCATTGAAGAAATCTAATTTTTCCTGGCACAAACCTTGCTCAAGGGTAAAATCGCGGTTGACCGTGAGCGAAAGCTGCAGCTCGCGCTCCTTTAATGTGGCGCGGATCGCCTGAATCTTCTGCAAATGACTCCGGTCGAGCGCATTCGCCAGACGGACGATTGCGGTCAGTTCGGATACTGTCAGATACTGCTCGGCACTCAAGGACGATTCCATCACCAGCTCATCGTAGGACGGGAGCGTAACCGTGTTGTATCTTGCAATCAATGCCACCATCTCACGCTCAATGTGCGACAATCCGATGATTTCATTTGACATGATAATATTATAGGAAGAATCCGCCACATTATTGAAACTGATGTATTTTCCAACGTCATGCAGCATCACTGCCATCTGGAGAAGCAGCCGTTCGCGCTCTTTCATACCGTGCATCTTTTTCGTCGCATCAAACATGGCAAGCGCTGTCATCTCCAGGTTCTGGACATGCGGACGGTTCACTGCGTACCGTTTTCCGATATTTTTTGCCGCCATCAGAATATCATTTTCGAAATTATGACCGCCTTTCAGCAGTTTCATCTGCTCCGCATACTCGTATGCAATACCACGTGTCATATGCACGCCCGGAATCCAGATATGCTCCGCACCCATCATATCAATCAGACATTTATAAATCACAGCAGACGGATACATCAGTGAAGCGTTTTCCAGCGGAATACCAAGTTTTACGGCGAGCTCCATCGGTGACTGGCGGATAATTTTCTCATACCAGGTATTAAAGTTTTCGCGGGAAATGATTTTTGTCGTTTTTTCTTCAATGTTCTGATAAACACTGTCGGTGAAAACATCGCCGATCAGCATAATGTTTTCAATTTTGCGGTCTTTCAGATACATCTTTTTAAAGCTTGATACTTCGTTCCAGATCAGCTCCTCGACCATCTCTTCGTAATGTTCCGTCTCACTCTGAATTCCGGCAAGACGCTCGCGGATGCGAAGACTTCCCATGCGGATGTTCTGTGTTGTGACAAGTGCATCCTTGTCGAACAGGGAAATCTGAAAACTGCCACCGTCAAGATCGAGAATCGCAGTTCCCTTTTCAATGATCTTGTTAAAATTGTCCTCCATCGCCGCGAGCGCTTTATAGCTAAGAAAACGCTGCTCCGAGTTGGAGAGAACAGTGACAGAAAGACCGGTCAGCTGATGAATTTTTCCAAGGACATAGAGACTGTTCGACGCCTCACTGATCGCACTGGATGCCGTTGCACGGTAATCGTCCACGCGATAGCCTTCCATAATCCGCACAAAATCTGCGAGTACACGGCACAGCTCTTCTTCCATTTCCGGGCGAATTTTTCCCAGCGTGTACGTATCTTTTCCAAGCTCCATCCGGTGGCAGATCTTATCCACGCTCCGGATCCCCTGCTTTTTGGAGATCTCGAAAATCTCCAGAATGACGTCGTAGCTGCCGATATCAATGGCAGCAAATGTGGAATACTGCATATATGCTTTTCCTCCTTCTTTTTCAAAGGATATCCCAAAAAGCCCGCTCCCAATACCAAGCGGACTTTTTGACCTTTTTCTTTTTACTGTTTTCCGAGCAGATAATCGATAAACTGCTGTGCGGTACGGCCGGACAGACCGCCGTGGGACAGTTCCCATTTGTTCGCTTCTGCCAAAAGCTCTTCCTCACGCAGCGTCACGCCGTATCGTTCGGCCAGTGTGGAAACAATCTTCTGGAATTCTTTCTTATCCGGTGCACCAAAATAGATGCTGACGCCGAAACGGTATACCAAGGATAGTTTCTCCTGTACGGTGTCGGAAGTATGCATATCCTGTCTTGTTCCTTCTTTATCACTGTAATCCTCTTTAATCAGATGGCGACGATTGGAGGTTGCATAAATAAGAATATTGTCCGGACGTTTTTCCAGGCCTCCCTCAATGACAGCTTTCAGGTATTTGTACTCAATCTCAAACTCTTCAAAGGAAAGGTCATCCATGTAAATAATGAATTTATAATTTCTGTTTTTGATCTGTGCAATCAGCTCATTCAAATCCTGAAACTGATGCTTGTAAACCTCGATCATTCGGAGTCCCTGATCGTAATATTCATTCAGGATGCCCTTGATGCTGGAGGATTTTCCGGTTCCGGCATCACCAAAAAGCAGACAGTTGTTTGCTTTCTTGCCCTCGACAAACGCTTTCGTGTTGTCGATCAGCTTCTGCTTTGGAATTTCGTAGCCGACAAGATCAGAAAGGCGCACATCCGGAATGTTGGTAATCGGGATAATCTCAACGTTCTCTCCTGTATGCGCAATACGAAATGCCTTGTGAAGTCCCAGTTTTCCCACTCCGAAATCTTTGTAAAACTGAACCATATCAGCCATAAATTCATCTGCGGATGCAGCCTTTGCCAGACGGATGGCCAGCTCACAGATACGATCCCGGACTTCTTTGTTGAACAGTTTATTCGGACTGTCCGTGTTCTCATAGGAACTGATGACAGAGGCATCGCCGGACTCAAAAATTTCATCAAAAACACAGATATCAAAATCAAACAGTTCTTTGAAACGGACAAAGTCGTGTTTTGCCATCTGGTTGATGCTTCCCTCTACTTTTCCGACAATCTCGCACGAGGTAGAGAATGCATTTTCTTTGTTTACCAACAGATACGTCAGATAATCATGCCAGAGATTTCCGGAGAAGCCGTAGCGGTTTGCCATCTCGACAAGGCGGTTCAGTGCCTCGTAAAACTGCGGCTCATATGCGCTCATATTCTCACGGAACCGGCGGTCCTTCAGGGAAATCTGAGCATTGACCAGTTTTTTGTAGGTCTCCACCAGTATCGTCATATCGCGCAGTACCTCTCCCTCTGCGAAATCGCGGTAGAGGATACATTCTTCTATTCTAATCATCTTTTTGTCTCTTCCTTCCTGTCATTTTTCATTTTATTTATGCGAAAAGGCCGCTTGGTACGGCCCTCTCTTCTGGATTAATAATTTCCGAAAATCCGGAATTTCGCGGATTCTGCCTGCAATCCGCGCAGTGCGTTTTTGACTGCCGGATCGCTTAAGTTCCCCTCGAAATCCACGAAGAAACGGTACTCCCATTTCCGCTGCGGAATCGGGCGGGACTCGATTTTGGTCATGTTCAGATCGTTGTAAATAAAATGTGCCAGTGCATTGTAAAGAGAACCGCTTTGATGCGGCAGTTCCATGCATACGCTGATTTTCTGTGCATCCTTTACAAAGCGTTTCTGACCGGAAATAATAACAAAGCGTGTCGTATTGCCCCGGGCGTCAAAAATGCCTTCTTTTAAGATCTGCAGTCCGAAGTGTTCTGCTGCATATGGGCTTCCGACGGCTGCCATCGTCAAATCCCCGCTCTCAGATACTTCTTTTGCAGCGGCGGCCGTATTCAGTCGTTCCTCTGTTTTCCAGTTTTCATTGGAATCGAGAAAACGGCGGCACTGGGCCAGTGCCTGCGGGTGGGAAATCACGGTACGGATGTCCTCAACTTTCGCACCCGGCAGTGCCATCAGCACATGCTCGACCGGCAGCTCCTGCTCGCCGACGATGTAGTGCGGGTATTCCACGAGAAGATCGTAAATGTCGGATACGATGCCTGCGGTGGAGTTCTCGATCGGAAGCACAGCGTAATCAGCCTCGCCCTTTGTGATCGCCTCCATCGCCTCTTTCCAGGTGTCTACGTGGAAACTGGTGATCGTATCATCGAAAAATTCTTTCATGGCACCGAAGCTATAGGCGCCCTCCACACCCTGGAAGACAACTCTTCTGCCGTGCGTCGGGAGGTGGTCAACCTGTGTGTAATCGGTCATCTCCTCGCCGCCGTTCTCGGTCAGCAGCTGATACTGGCGCTTCCGGCTGATCGACATGATCTGCTGGAACAGCTCCTGGATGCCTTTTGTATTGAATGCATTTGTTCCCTCGCCTGTCAGCTTTTCCAGCTTCTGGCGCTCACGTTCCGCATCAAAAACGGCTTTTCCTGTCTCTATCTTGTACTGCGCAACCTCCGCCGTCAGCGCCATCCGGTGCTGGAACAGGCGGACGATCTCGTCATCGGTGGCATCGATCTCGTCGCGGATTTTTCCTAAGTCTAGCATATCTGGTCCTCCTGATACTCTGCATTTGTTGCAGATATCAATATTTTACTCCATCTCCGTTTAATTTACAAGAAAAGATCTTCCGAAATTCGGCTTTTGTACAATCTTTTTCCTTTTTGACTGCTATTTCACTTTATTTTTTCACATTTCATATTACTCTGCTTTTCGACCTTTTTCCTGCCATTTTTTATCTTGCATTTATCCTGTTTTTGTGTTAAGGTGGAACACAGAAAAAATAAGTTACTGTTCACTCAGCAGGGAAACACCTGCTGTTTCGCTGCGTAAGAAAGTGATTCAGGCGTGAGCAACCCTCCTTTTGCGAAGCAAAACTTTAAATGAGGGCTGCGAATGTTACCGTTCGCAGGGAAACTGTGAACGGTAACAAAAATAAGGATCTTCATAGGAGGTAATATATGCGACACTTAATGAGTCCCCTTGATTTCTCGGTCGAAGAACTGGATCAGTTAATGGATCTGGCGAACGATATTGAAAAGAACCCGGAGAAATATGCACATGCCTGCGATGGCAAAAGACTTGCTACTTTATTTTATGAACCAAGCACACGCACCCGTCTCAGCTTTGAGGCTGCCATGATGAATCTTGGCGGTACTGTTCTTGGTTTTTCTTCTGCCAATTCTTCTTCCGCTTCCAAAGGTGAAAGCGTAGCCGACACCATCCGCGTGGTATCCTGCTTTGCAAACATTTGTGCCATGCGTCATCCGAAAGAAGGCGCTCCGCTCGTTGCATCGATGTACTCCCGCATTCCTGTCATCAACGCAGGTGACGGCGGACACCAGCATCCGACGCAGACTCTTACCGATCTTCTTACCATCCGTTCTTTAAAAGGCCGCCTGAACAATCTTACCATCGGCTTCTGCGGCGATCTTAAATTCGGCAGAACGGTTCATTCCCTGATTGAAGCGCTGGTTCGTTATACCGGCATTAAAATTGTATTAATCTCCCCGGAGGAGCTTCGTCTCCCGGATTACATCCGTGATGATGTGCTGCGCGCAAACAATGTTCCGTTTGAGGAAGTTATTAAAATGGAAGATGTTCTCCCGAAGCTGGATGTCCTTTATATGACCCGTGTCCAGAAGGAACGTTTCTTCAACGAGGATGATTACATCCGCATGAAGGATTTCTATATTCTGGATCAGTCCAAAATGGATCTTGCTTCTCCGGAAATGCTGGTTCTGCATCCGCTGCCGCGTGTCAATGAGATCTCCGTCGACGTGGATAATGACCCGCGCGCTGCTTACTTTAAACAGGTTCAGTACGGTGTTTATGCACGTATGGCCCTGATTCTGACGCTGCTGAACATCAAAGTCGATTAAGAAAGGAGCATCTTTCGCTATGCTGAACGTAGGACGTATTGAAGAGGGCTTCGTGCTCGACCATATTAAAGCAGGAAAGGCTATGACCATTTACCATGATCTGGGACTGGACAAGCTGGACTGTACCGTAGCCATTATTAAAAATGCCAAAAGTGAAAAAATGGGAAAAAAGGACATTTTGAAAGTTGAGTGTTCGGTTGATAAGATGGATCTTGACATCTTAGGCTTTATCGATCACAATATCACTGTCAATGTCATTAAAGACGGCGAGATTACGGAGAAAAAAGAACTTCATCTGCCGAAACAGGTGGTTGATGTGATTAAATGTAAAAACCCGCGCTGTATCACCTCTATTGAGCAGGGATTAAAACATGTCTTTATCCTGGCTGACCCGGAAAAAGAGGTTTACCGTTGCAAATACTGTGACGAGAAGTATACAGGAAACAGAAATAAATAAGTTCTGTACGGCAAAGCGCCCTGAACCACGTTCGGTTTCGGGCGCTTTCTTTTATCTTTCCTATGCAGTTTTTGCTTCCTTCGAACCCAGGCACACAATCAGCCAGCCGATGAAGGCCGCCAGGGATGCACAAATCAACATCGCGCCAACTCCTGCTGCGTCAATGAGCCAGCCGCCAAACAGGGAGCTCATCACATTTCCTACGGTGATGGTCAGCGCCATATATGCCTGTCCTTTAATCGAATCCTGCGGCTCCATGATGCCGTCCACGTAATAGACGCAGGCGACGTTGATCAGCGCCCAGCCGAACATCTGGAACGGCTGAGCAGCGTAATACGTCGGAATATTAAAGGCCAGGAAGGTTCCCATGCTTTTCAGGGCAAAAAACAGGCCGGAAAGGCGGAACCAGAAAACACTGCTCTTCTTTTTCAGCAGATAGCCGAACAGAAACATCGTCGGCAGCTCGGAAACCGCAGAGATGGTCATTGCATTTCCCATCTCACCGCTGCCGCCTCCTTTTGCCATTGCAATCTGATAATTGAAGCTGTTGATCAGGTTATGCGACGTAAAGATCAGAATACAGCCAAGCAGTACTACCGCGAAGGACGGATACCGTTTCAAAAAATCGACAGGACCTGCTGCGCCTGTCTTTTCTTTTTCTGCTTCTGCTTTTTTCCTGTCCTTTTTAAACGGAAAGCAAAATACGCAGATGAGAAAAAGAATGGTCAGTGCGACAGCCCAGATCGGAATGACATCTGCCCCAAACGATGCGGTCAGTCGGCCGAGCAACCATGATGCAATCGCATACGCAACAGAACCCATGCCGCGCCCGATTCCGTAATCAAGTTTCTCTCCCTGGCGGATTGTCTCCATACCAAGGGAATTTACAAACGGAATCATCAGCATCAACATCGTAATGCTTGCGCCGTACAGCAATGCCCTTACCATTATTGAGCTGCTTCTGGCCGTTGCTGCAAGGAAAATGACGAGAACAAGCTGAACCAGGTTCGCTCCAAGGAGCATTGTTCGTACAGACGGGCTTTCCGGCCGATCTGCGTAGGATGCCAACGCAGGCTGCAGAACCGCTGACAGGATACAGCCAACTGCCGTCAGAAGGCCGATTTGTGTGTTTGTGAAGCCTTTTTCAAGAAGATAGACGCTGGCATACCCCATCAGTGCCGATAATCCCATCCAGTAGCAGCCCTGAATCGTGCCATAGCGCACGGACAGGTGTTTTTTCATGTTTTTTGTCCCCCTTTTTCTACAGCTTTTCCCTTATCGTAGCGTATTCCGCTGAAAATAGCAACTCAAAATCAATCACAAAACTATTTAGAATTTTTTCGAAATGCTTATTGACTTTTCGCTTTCCCTGTGATAAAAAGTATTTAGATGAATTTCTAATTAATTTGCATTCATACTGCCGGAAAGGAGGTTTCCATGGCATTCGCAGAAACGTTTAAAGCTCTCTCCGATCCTGTCCGGCGAAGGATTCTGGAGCTTCTGAAAAACGAAAGACTTTCTGCCGGGGAGATCGGATCGCACTTTGATATGACAGGTGCAACCATCTCCTACCATCTCGGTATTCTGAAAAAAGCAGACCTTGTGCTGGAATCCCGGGAGAAAAATTTTATTTATTATGAACTCAACACTTCCGTCCTGGAAGAAATCATGCTCTGGATTTCAGAGCTCAAAGGAGGCACTTCTGATGTGGAAAAAATATAAAACAACACTGATTCTGACAACACTCATTTCTCTTTTTCCGATGGTGATCGGACTTCTGCTCTGGAATCGCATGCCGGACACCATTGCCACCCATTTTGGCACAAACAATGTTCCAAACGGCTGGAGCAGCAAAACGATGGCAGTGATCGGTATTCCTCTGTTTCTTGCCGCTCTGCAGATTTTTACCGCTGTTCTCACTTTTTCTGATCCGAAGCGGCAGAACATCGGCCCGAAGATGATCCGTCTTGTTCTGTGGATCATACCTGTAACCTCCCTGATAATCTGCTGCTCCATCTACGCAAACGCAGTCGGCATCGCAGTTGATATCGGTTTTGTTAGCAATGGGATTGTCGGCCTTCTCTTTATTCTCATCGGCAATTACATGCCAAAATGCAAACAGAACTACACAACCGGCATCAAGGTTCCATGGACCCTTCACAGTCAGGAAAACTGGAACCGCACTCACCGCCTCGCCGGCTGGGTTTGGATCATCGGCGGCGTTGCCATGATCGTAAACAGCTTTCTGCAGCTTGAATGGATTTTATTTCTCACGATCGCAGCGCTGGTTTTGATTCCGATCGGATATTCCTTTCTCCTGTTTCAGAAAGGAATCTAAACCCGGAGGTTTTTTTACAAGAAACTTCAACGAAACTTCCTAGTCAAAGCGGATATTCGCAATCCGCTTCGCTACTTGCTTGATTCGATTAAAAAAAGCTTCTGTTCTTTCCCCTTCGCCGGGAACAGAAGCTTTTTTGTTTTTTGATTTTTGTATCTGCAAGGAAATGATTCTGGTTTTTATACTTGTTCTATCGGATGCAGATTTTTCAATGATACATCGAGGATCGGTGCAGAATGGGTCAGCGCACCGCTGGAAACATAGTCCACGCCGGCATCAAGGATCATGGCAATATTTTCTTTTGTCACATTTCCGGAGCACTCGGTTTTTGCTCTGCCGTTGATAACGGCTACCGCCTCTTTCATCTGCGCCGGAGTCATGTTGTCGAGCATGATAATATCGGCGCCTGCATCTGCTGCTTCACGAACCATATCGAGAGTTTCGCACTCAACTTCTATCTTGCGTACAAACGGAGCATAATCGCGTGCCATCTCGATCGCTTTTGTGACACTGCCTGCGGCTCCAATATGATTGTCCTTTAATAAAACGCCATCGGACAGATTGTAGCGGTGATTCTGGCCGCCGCCGATTTTGACTGCATACTTTTCAAAAATACGCATATTCGGGGTTGTTTTTCTGGTGTCGAGAAGGGTTGTTTTGGAACCTTCGAGCAGCTTCGCAACGCTTCTCGTATACGTTGCGATTCCGCTCATCCGCTGCAGATAATTGAGCGCGGTTCTTTCACCGGACAGCAGAACGCGGATATCACCGTTTACCGTTGCCAGCAGATCGCCTTTTTTGACTTCATCGCCGTCTTTCACATACGGAATCATCTCGGTTTGCTCATCGAGCAAGGTAAATACTCTTGCAAAAACTTCCATGCCGGCAATAACGCCGTCCTGTTTACAGAGCAGCTGTACCGTTCCCTGGCATGCTTTTGGCATCACGGCGTTTGTCGTTACATCCTCGCTGGAAATGTCCTCCTGCAGTGCAAGCAGCAGCAGATTATCCACATTTAGTGTTCTTGTGATTGGATTCATATTCGTCTTCCTTTCTGATTGCATCCCAGATGCTCTCTTTGCAGCGTTCTGCATATTCTTCCATATTCTGGTAATCTTCTTTTCTAATATCGTACCGTTTTTCCAGGATCTTCCACTCGTCTTCGTCCGGCTCCCCCGCCGTTTCTCTGCGGCCTGCGTTCTCTGTAAGACCATCTGCGACCAATTCGGCAGCAATCTTCTTTGCCGCGCGCTCTGCAAATACCAGGCTCTCCAGCAGAGAATTGCTAGCCAGACGGTTTGCACCGTGCACGCCATTACAGCTCGTCTCACCTGCTGCATACAGATGATCCATCGTCGTTTCGCTATTGCTGTCTACCTTGACGCCGCCCATAAAGTAATGCTGTGCCGGTACAACCGGAATCGGTTCTTTCGTGATATCGTATCCCTCTTCCAGGCATTTCTGGTAAATATTCGGGAACCGTTCTTTTACATCGAGCGGAATCGTTTTCAGGGAAAGCCATACGTGCTTCGTGTGGTCCTTTTCCATCTGGCGGTGGATCTCACGGGATACCACGTCACGCGGCTGCAGTTCATCGGTGAAACGCTCGCCATTTTTATCGAGCAGTACAGCGCCCTCTCCGCGGACAGATTCGGAAATCAGGAAACGGCGGCCTTTCTTTTTGGAATACAGCGTTGTTGGGTGAATCTGTACGTAATTGACATTTTTCAGCGCTACGTTCCTGTGAATTGCAATTGCAAGTGCATCTCCTGTCAGATGCGGGAAGTTCGTAGAATTGTCATAAATTCCGCCGATGCCGCCGCACGCCCAGATCACATCCCTGGCATAAACCGGAACCAGCTTTCCTTCTTCATCCCGGATCAGAACACCCTCGCAGCCATTTTTGCCGGAAAGAATATCACACATTTCCGTGTGCGCAAGAAGCGTCACGTTCGGCAGCTTTTTTACCTGCGCGAGAAGCTTGCTCGTAATCTCCTTTCCGGTTACATCATCGTGGAACAGGATGCGGTTGGTAGAATGTGCGCCTTCTTTCGTATAGCAGAGTTCTCCGTTCTCATCGCGACGGAAATCCACACCCCAGGCGATGAGCTGATTGATAACATTTCGGGAAGAACGGATCATAATGTCGACGGATTCCGGCGTATTTTCGTAGTGCCCGGCATGCATCGTATCTTCATAGAACGCATCGTAATCGCTCTCGTTTTTCAGAACACAAATACCGCCCTGTGCGAGGAAGGAGTCGCTGTCCTCGGTATCTGCTTTTGTTATCATCAGAATATCGGCTTCCTGGGGCAGATGAAGTGCCGCAAAGCATCCTGCCACACCGCATCCTACAATCACTGCATCATAATACTTTTTCATTTCGTTTCCTCTTTTCCGCTTCTGCGTTCTGCTTATTTTGTTACTTTGCAAGCTCGAGCATTCTTAACAGCGGCGCATGTGCGTCTGAAATTTCCTGTTCGCTTAACAGAACTTCATTCTCCTCGTTTTCCAGTGCTTCTATTAATTTGTCCAATGTTACTTTTTTCATATTTGGGCAGATCTGCGTATTTCCCACTGCATAAAACTTCTTATCCGGGCAGCGCTTTTTCAGCTCCGCGAAAACACCAAGCTCGGTTGCAACGAGAAACTCGGTATCTTTACTTGCCTCGGCATATCTGATGATGCCTGCGGTGCTTCCGACATAATCGGCAAGTGCAACGACTTCACTTCTGCACTCCGGGTGAACGAGAAGCTTTGCCTGCGGGCGCGCTTCCTTTGCAGCCTTTGCAGCTTCCGGGCGGATGGCAGCATGTACGTGGCAGAAACCGTCATTTAAGATAATATGTTTCTCCGGCACCTGCTCAGCCACATAGGTACCAAGATGCTCATCAGGGATAAAGAAGATGTCGTGGTTCGGCAGTTCTTTTACAATTTTTACTGCGTTGGAGGAGGTGACACAGACGTCGGAATGACTTTTTAATTCCGCGGTGGAATTGACATAGCATACGACAGCCACATCCGGGTACTCTTGCCGGACTTCCTTGATTTTTTCAATCGCTGCCATGTGAGCCATCGGGCAGTCGGCATGCAGATCTGGGAGCAGTACTTTTTTGCCCGGGTTTAAGATTTTGGCGCTCTCGCCCATGAAACGAACGCCGCAGAGAACGATGACACTGGCGTCCACTTTCGTCGCCATGTCGCTTAAGTAATACGAATCTCCGATGTAATCGGCAATTTCCTGCACCTCATCCGGCACGTAATAGTGTGCCATGATAACGGCATTTTTTTCTTTCTTTAATGTTTCCAGCTTTTCTCTTCTGGTATCCATTGGTTTTGTTTCCTTCCTATTTTTACTATCACGATTCAGAACCCTGAATCGTGATATTTTTTTAACACTTTAGCGCTTAGTATACCACAACTTTTGTCATGTGACAAGACAGTTGTAATATCCATTGTCCATTTTTTTCCTGCCTTTTCCCTTCCCCGTGCTCTATAATAGAAAGTACTTGTCTAAGACATGAAAATCTGTGACGCAGTAATTCACGTTCTGCTGCGCTGAATTTTTGCATTATTTTCCGAGATTGCTATAAAAACACCCGTAAATTTGACGGTTGAATAATTATCTACAAAAAAAACGGCCACAATACCCATATTTACTGGGTTTGTAACCGTTTTATCACCATACAGCTGTCAAAGACGGGATTCTATCATTTCACCTCTGATATGTCACTATTTACCATCTCTTCCGCCGTATCTTCTTCTATTTCTGTCTTTGTCACCTGTTTGATATGCTTTTTTTTCAGATGCAGATATACGAATTCCCGAAAAATAGTATAGAACACGGAAAGCAATGGAATGAAAACAAGCATACCTATAATTCCCATAAGGTTTCCGCCGATCGTAACTGCTGCAAGAACCCAAATCGATGGAAGCCCTACAGACTCACCCACAACATGAGGATAGATCAGATTTCCCTCGATCTGCTGCAGCACCAGAAATACTATAATAAATAAAATTGCCTGTTTCGGATTTACCATAAAGATCAAAAAGCTTCCCACTGCACACCCGATGAAGGCTCCGAAAATCGGGATCAATGCCGTAAACGCAATTAAAACTCCGATCAAAAGTGCATATGGCATCCTCAAAATGCTCAATATCACAACAAACATACAGCCAAGGATCACGGCTTCCAGACACTGACCTGTAAGAAAATTTGCAAATGTCTGATAAGTCAGAGAGCAGACTTTAAGAAAAGCATCTGCTTTTTCCTTTGGAAGAAAAGCGAAAAATACTTTTCGAATCTGCACCTGCAGCGTTTCCTTCTGAAAAAGGACATAGCAGGCAAAGGAAAATGCAACAAAAAAGGCTGCCAATCCACTAACTATGGAACCCACTGCTGACATTGTGATATTCATCATATTTCCTGCACCATTTCCAAGTAGGCTTATCCCCCACTTGATCGCCTGATCCGGATTAAACTGTACCTGATCTACAAGCTTCATGATTTCCTGGTTATTATGGGAAAACTCCCGGATCCAGCTTTGCATCTGCGGAATAAAATCAGCGATACTCATCATCAGGGTTCCTATTGTCCGCGTAAGCTGCGGAATCACACCAAACATCACCAGTACAATCACGCCAACCGCAAATACGATCGTGAGGAACAGGCTTATTGGTCTTGCCAGTTTTTCGACTATCTTATTTTCTTTTTTTGCCCTTCCAAAAATTTTCTTTTCCAAAAAGCTCATTGGCACGTTGGTCACAAATGCGATCGCTCCGCCAAGTACAAATGGAAATACGATCCCCCATATTGCTTTCAACACATCGAGTACCACATTAAACTTCCACAGTGCGACCACAAGAAATGCTGTAAACACAATAAGTTCCCGGATTTTTTTTACAGATTTTTTACTTATATCCACTATCATTCTCCTCTTTTTCTTAATTTCATGCGTATCCATTTAAGCAGCTGAATAATCGGAAAACTTGCAAACGCAAATTTTCAAACTTAAATTACTCCCCTTTATTAGACCTAATCGTATAACAGAATCGGTAGCTCTGTCAAGATTTTTGAAATTATATTTAAAGTGTAAAAAGATATAGTCGCCATTTTCTTTCTTGCCTTTTCCCTTCCCTATAGTCTATAATAGAAAGTACTTGTCTAAGATACGAAATTGCTGATAAAGGAGCATTCTATATGAACAAAAAGGAAATTGCTGAAATTAAAAAACTGTTTACCCCATCCCACTGTGCGATCACGCGAATCTGCGGATGCTATGTGGATGCGGAAAAGAATATTAAGACAAAATTAAAAGAAGCGTTTCTCTCTCTCGAAGAGGAAGAAATGTTTAAGTATTTTAAGATTTTTAAAAGCACCCTCTCCGGTACCATCGGAAAGAATCTGCTGAATATGGAGTTCCCGCTCTCCCAGGAAAGTGAGGGCGGCACACAGGAGTTTCTCTTAAAACTCCGCAACAGTGAGCTGAAGGACGAAGCGCTGATTGATGAATTTTATGAAAAGGTGATGGCGGATTATCTCTATCCGGAAAACTACTATATTATTCTGATTCATGGTGCCTACGATGTACCGGGACGCGCTTCGGATAATCTGGATATGGACGATGCTTCCGATTACGTCTATGAATTTATCCTCTGCAGCATCTGCCCGGTAAAACTCGACAAACCGGGTCTCTGCTACAATGTGTCCCACAATACGATTGAAAACCGCGTGCAGGACTGGGTGGTCGGCGCACCGGAAAACGGTTTTCTCTTCCCGGCCTTCACAGACCGCAACACGGATATCCACAATCTGCTGTATTTCACGAAAAACGCAGAGATGGATCAGCCGGACTTTCTCGACCACTTCCTGGGCTGTCAGGCGCCGCTTTCCGCGAAATCTCAGAAAGAAACGTTTCAGTCTATTATAGAAGAAACTCTCGATTCCGCCTGTGATTTTTCTACTGTTATGACCATTCAGGAGAACTTAAATACCATGATTGAAGAGCGGAAAGACGATCCGGAACCGGTGGTGCTCGATAAACACGAGGTAAAACGTCTGCTCGCCAGCAGCGGCGTACCGAATGAACAGCTTGACGAGTTCGACGAGAAGTACGAATCCATTGCGGATGAGAAAGCAAGCTTCGTTGCTTCGAACGTGGCCAGTACACGGAACTACGAGATCCGCACCCCGGATGTTATCATCAAAGTCAGCCCGGAAAAGGCCCAGCTCATCGAAACCCGTACGATCGACGGAACACCGTATATTCTGATCGAGGCAGCCGATGAAGTGGAAATCAACGGAATTCTTTTAAAACCGTCACGGCCATCCGATGCGGATGATACCGAATTTTAACAGCCAAATGACAGCGAGTCTTTCTCCCTGTCCGAAAAGAAAACGGCAGTCCCAGACAAAAGGGCTGCCGCTTTTTCTTCCTTTTTATTTATGCTTAGCAGAGTGCTTTCCCAAGTGCAATGCATGCTGCCTCAGCTTCATCATCTGGCGCGTCTGCGCAGATCACGCTGTCGCATACCAGCTCGGCGCCATCATTTTTGCAGCTTTCTTCCCAGGTGCGCATCCACTCGCCGTCTCCCCATCCATAGGAACCGAACAGAGCGATTTTCTTTCCGGAGAGTTTGGATTCACATGCGGAGAACATTGGCTCGAACTCGGTATCTTCCAGCTCTTCTGCCCCCATAGCCGGGCATCCGAAAGCGATTGCATCGTATGCATCTACATCATCCGCAGAGAAATCTGCGCAAGTCAGAACAGAAACTTCTGCGCCTGCCTCCTTTGCTCCCTCTGCTACTTTCTGTGCCATCATTTCTGTGTTGCCGGTTCCACTCCAATAAACTACTGCTACTTTGCTCATGTTTCAAATCCTTCTTTCTTTATTTTCTGATTCCGGGGGATTTTTCTTTCCCCGATCCTACTGCCCTTTTTATGGTATGCAGGATTTTATGTTAAACAGCTACGGTGAGCTGTAAAACGCTTCTTCCCTGCTTCCAGAGACGCAGATACACGTTTCTGCATTTCTGATAGCGCTGAAATGTTTTCTGTGTTTCGCACTCATTGCAATAGACCTTCCAGCATCCCTTGCATTTATAATTGTGGCCTTTGTTCTCAATAAAACCGATCACATCACCGAGCGGATAGTTGAGAAACACACCGATCTCATGCGGAAATCCTTCTTTACACTCTGCTACCCGGGTTTTCAGGCGATTCAGTGCATAGGCAATGTCTGTATTTTCATATCCATAGGATTTTAAAAACGCTGCATTCTCCGGATTTTCCAGCTCCTTCTGGAGAAGCCCTTCACGGTACACATAGACCAGTGCTCTCGTCTCATGCTCCCGCAATACAAAGATGTGAATTCCTTTTGGTTCCAGACAGGCACTCCAGTATGAAATCTGATCTTCCAGTTCTTCTTTGGATGAAAATGTCATATTACATAAATTTGCGGCTTTGATGGAAGCCAGCGTTGCCGAACAGTGTTCGATCAGAAATCTCTCAATCATGCCTTTTACGTCTCCTTCTTACATTGCTGCTGCGCAGTGCTCATCTAATACCGAGCGAAGTGCGGTGGCACTGCTGGTATGGATTCTTGCGATCGGAATATTGTTTTTCTTTGCTTCCTGGGAAGCAGTGATGACCATTTTGTGGGATACGGTGTTGGTAAAGAGAATCATCAGATCCGGATTCCCAATTTTTTTCTTAACGGAGCCATGCTCTTTCGGGAACACCTTTGCTTTACATCCATAGTCTTTACAGATATCTGTATATTGACACACCATTCTTTCATTTCCACCGATAATTACGACACTCATCTTCTCTACCTGCCTTTCTGTTGTTATCTTATGCTACTTGAAATTAGTTTATTCTAACTCCTGTGTTTTAAGAAAGAATCCATCTACCGGGATCCCGTATGATTTTTGGTTTTATCCGTTGTACTTTAGTTAGCTACATCTAACTGTTGGGTATATCATACCGTTTTTGTCGGATTTTGTCAAGGATATCCTGCAAATTTTTCCGGCTTTTCTTGAGAAAATTGTATCATTTTCTTTTTCACATCACACTGGTGAAAGAATATTCGCAATGGAAGCAGAGACTTTCCCTGCTTTTGTTAAAAAGCCGCTGGAATCTTAAGAAGAAGACTCCAGCGGCTTTCCCGTTGCTATTCTGTTCTGTTTTTTATACCGGCTCGTCCAGCAGGTTACCCATACTCTTTAAGCCAATGTAAAGAGTAGATGTATTGTGAAGCAGTGCGGAAGTGGTTGGCTGTAAAATGCCGCCCACGCCGAGCAGAATCAGTCCGGCATTGAACGTAACGATAAAGCGGTAATTCTTATGAATCCGTTTCATCAGACGGTTGCTCAGCATACGAAACACCAGAATTTCTGCCAGATCGTCTGCGGCAACGGTGATATCCGCGATCTCACGCGCAATCTCTGCGCCCTCGCTGATGGCGATTCCAACGTCTGCGGCAGAAAGTGCCGGTGAATCGTTAATACCGTCACCGATCATAATGACTTTACGTCCCTCTGCTTTTTCTTTCTCCACAAAGTTTGCCTTATCCTCCGGCAGTACCTCAGCATAGTACTCGTCCACGCCGACCTTCTTCGCGATCGCTTTTGCCGTGCGCTCGCTGTCTCCGGTCATCATGACGATCTTTTTCAGACCTGCTTTTTTCAGCTGACGGATAATTTCGGCCGCCTCCGGACGAAGCGGATCCTCAATGCAGATAACTGCTGCAAGTACACCTTCTAAGGCAAGATAGAGATGAGAATACTCCTCCGGCAGATGACGGAACTTCTCTTCCATTCCTTCCGGAATGATACTGTTCTCATCCTCAAATACGAAGTGATAACTTCCAATAATCGCTTTTTCGCCATTGATCGTTGTAGAAATACCGTGTGCAACGATATATTCTACTTTGGAGTGCATCTCCTCGTGATCCAGATGTTTCTCTTTTGCCGCGTCTACTACGGCTTTTGCCATGGAATGCGGAAAATGCTCTTCCAGGCAGGCTGCGATGCGCAGAAGCTCATCCGGGCTCTTTGTTTCGCTGAAGGATACCACCTCTGCTACGGTCGGCTGCGCTTTTGTCAGTGTTCCGGTCTTATCGAAAACGATCGTATCCGCTTCCGCCACAGCCTCCAGGAATTTACCGCCCTTTACGGTGATCTTGTGCTGGTTTGCCTCGCGGATTGCAGAGAGAACGGAAATCGGCATGGCAAGTTTTAACGCACAGGAGAAGTCTACCATCAGAATAGAGAGTGCTTTCGTTGCATTTCTGGTCAGAAGATACGTCAACGCCGTTCCGCCAAGGGAATACGGTACAAGACGGTCTGCCAGATGCTCTGCCTTGCTCTCCAGTCCGGATTTCAGTTTCTCGGACTCTTCGATCATCGCGGTAATCTTCTCGTAACGGCTGGATCCGCCGGTCTGCTTCACAAGAATGGTAAGCTCGCCCTCCTCAAGAACCGTTCCCGCATAGACAACGGAACCTAAGGTACGGCGTACCGGAACAGATTCTCCGGTCAGAGAAGCCTGGTTTACCATACCCTCGCCGTTGGATACCTCGCCGTCGAATGGAATCAGATTTCCCATATGTACGACAATCTCGTCGCCCGCAACAATTTTTTCAGACGGAACGAGAATTTCCTGGCCGTCTTTTTTCAGCCATACCTTTCCGACGTTCAGCGACATGCTACGTGCCAGATCTCCGACGGATTTTTTATGCGTCCATTCCTCAAGCAGCTCTCCTACGCCGAGCAGGAACATGACAGAGCCTGCGGTTCCATAGTCGCCGCGGAGCATCGAAACACCGATTGCGGTTGCATCAAGAACCGGAACTTCGATCTTTCCCTGTGCCAGTGTCTGGATTCCTTTCCAGATATATTTTACGGAAACAACCGTAGTATAGATGGCACGGATCGGTGCCGGAAGAAGCCATTTTCTTCCAAAGTGGTAAATCACTTTGCTGATCAGCTTTTCCTGATATTCGTTGTTTAACGCTCTGCCGGAGCTCTCAAGCAGTCCGGTCGGCAGCTCTACTTCCTCGTAGTGGAAGAGCTGTATCATCCGAATCACAGCGGCTCGTTCTCCCTCGTAACAGATCACGGCATCGCCGGTTCTGTCATATACCTTCGCGAAAGATACCTGGTTCTGATTCTGCAGATAGTACAGCAGTGTCTCTGCCTGTACGGAGGACATGCGCTTCTGTGCCAGATGGATTCGGATTCTGCCTCTGCTTTCGTGTTTAATATAAAATTTCAAATCTTATGCCTCCTAGAAAAACACCTGCAGAGAATTCTGCAGGCGTTTTGTTTTTTCCGTATGAATACGACGTAAATCAGATGTTGCTGTGTACAGCTTATGCCTCAACCGTATCCTCTGCTTCTGCTTCAACAGCTTCCTCTGCTGTCTCTTCAGCTACATCCTCTACTGCCTCTTCTGCTGCTTCACGCTCTTCGTTGATCTGTTTTGCGTCAGCATAGATGTCCTCCGCATTCTCCTGGATGGTCGTTACCGTATCCATAACAACTTTCTTTGCACGAAGAACAGCTGCGGTGCAGTTGGTGTAAAGTTTTTTCGCATCCTTGCTGGACAGTGCTTTGATACCTGCTGTTCCGAATAATACTCCTGCTGCGAAAAGTCCTGGATGTTTTAAATCTTTGATTGTCATATTACATTTCCTCCTATTGTTAAAATAAATTTTTCCTGAATTTTACATCTTCCCCCGCTGTGGTTCACAGTATAGCACTCACCTGCTCGGTTAGACAATACGTACAGTTCTTTTTGATAATTATTTTCATTAAAACAGGGAAAACGGAAGGAATTTTCACCCGTTTTCCCCGTTTTTCAGCCTTCCACCGCTGAAACAATCACATTTTCAATATCCTGATTCTGAATATAGCCCTTTGCCTTCAGTCCGGATTTCATCACGTCCATCCACATCTCTCCGCTTAAGCGGCAGATGGTATGATCGCTCAGTTCTACGGTACAGCCCTGATCTTTGAAGCATTCTTCTCCACAGGCAATCTTGTAAAAATTTTTGCGGCTGATTGCACCGATGCTCTCCAGTGTATTCACCATGCGATACACCGTAGCAGGCCCGATGCTGCTGTCTTTCTGCAGAGCTTTATAGTAAATTTCTTTACAGCAGGAGCACTCCTCTTCCAGGATAATATCGAGCAGAATCCGTCTCTGTCTGGTTATTCTGCATCCCTGTTCCCGGAGCTTCTGAATAATCAGTTCTCGCTTCATCTGTGTTCTGTGATAATTTCTGGCTTCATGCTTTGTCTGTTCCTGCGGCATACGTTCTACCTCCTGATGATGATTCCTGTCCTGTCAGTCGCAATGTCCCTTGCACTGCCCGCAGTTACCACCACAGCTTCCCTTGCCACTTTTTTTATCTTTAATCATACTGCGTACTGCAAGTCCTACCAGACCAACAACGACTACAAGTGTGATAAAAGTTCCCATAGAAACAACTCCTTTCTTTTCAAAAGAGTCCGCATCCTGCAGCGGATGCCGGATACGGACTCTTCATCAGATACATGTTCTCTATCTGTCACAGCAATTATTTGCTGAACATTTTGTTGGTGGAAACGCTCAGAGTTGCGCTCTCTTTGTAAGGTCTTACCAGCAGATATACAAATCCAATGATGAGCAGAACAGCAACTACCGTTCCGATTCCAAAACCGCCGCCGATGAACAGGTTACCGATCTGATAGATGCACAGGGATACAACATAGGCAAGCAGTGTCTGATATCCGATTGCAGTAAAAAACCATTTGGTATTGTTCATCTCACGTTTGATTGCACCCATTGCTGCGAAGCACGGTGCGCACAGAAGGTTGAATACCAGGAAGGAATAAGCTGCTACCGTAGATAAGCTTCCTGCGAGCTGTCCCCAGATCTCGGCGCCGTCTTCTGCAACTTCACCAAAGCCAAACAGGATACCAAAGGTACCAACAACGTTCTCTTTTGCGATCAGTCCGGAAACAGCTGCAACAGCCATCTTCCAGTCGCCCCATCCAAGAGGTGCAAACAGAGGAGCGATCACGCTTCCGATGGAAGCCAGGATACTGTCATTTAACTGCTCGGCTTCCAGCATTCCGAAGGATCCGTCAACCCATCCGAAGTTCATCAGGAACCACAGAACGATGGTGGACATCAGGATGATGGTACCGGCTTTTTTGATGAAGGACCAGCCACGCTCCCACATGCTGCGAAGAACGTTGCTTACCGTCGGCCAGTGGTAAGCCGGAAGCTCCATAACAAACGGAGCCGGATCACCGGCGAACAGTTTTGTTTTTTTCAGGATGATACCGGAGCAGATGATTGCTGCAATACCAACGAAGTAAGCACTTGGTGCAACCCAGGAAGCTCCATTAAACAGGGCGCCTGCGATCAGGGCGATGATTGGAAGTTTTGCTCCACAAGGTACAAACGTTGTTGTCATGATGGTCATTTTACGGTCACGGTCATTCTCGATGGTACGGGAAGCCATGATACCAGGAACACCGCAGCCACTTCCGATCAGCATCGGAATGAAGGATTTTCCGGAAAGTCCAAATTTACGGAAGATACGGTCCATGATGAATGCAACACGCGCCATGTAACCGCAGGACTCCAGAAATGCCAGGAACAGGAACAGTACCAGCATCTGCGGTACGAATCCAAGTACGGCACCAACACCGGCAACAATACCATCCAGGATCAGACCCTGCAGCCAGTCAGCGCAGTGGATCGCGTTCAGCAGATTTTCAATGGCCGGCGGAATGATCTCTCCAAAGAGTACATCGTTGGTCCAGTCCGTTACAAAAGTACCTACTGTTGTGACAGATACATAATATACAACCCACATAACAACTGCAAAGATCGGAAGTGCCAGCCAGCGGTTGGTTACGATCCGGTCGATCTTATCCGATGTTGTCATGGCGTTTTTCTTGTTCTTTGTGACACAGTCGCCGATGATGCTGGAAATATAAACGTAACGCTCGTTTGTAATAATACTCTCGGTATCGTCATCAAATTTGTCTTCCAGCTGTTTGATCTCGGCAGATACATCCGGAACGGATTTCATCTGCTCTGTGATCTTATCATCTTTCTCCAGAAGTTTGATTGCAAAGAAGCGTTTCTGCTCATTTACAATATCACTTCCGAGTTTGCTCTCAACGGTGCGGATGACTGCCTCCACATCCTTGTCAAACTCATGAACCGGTACAGCAGCACCTTTTTTCTGTGCAATCTGCACTGCTTTATCAGCAGCTTCTTTGATTCCGGTTCCTTTCAGAGCAGAGATGGTTACAACTTCACAGCCCAGCTTTTTCGCCAGTTTGTCGATATGTATTTTGTCTCCGTTCTTCTCAACAATATCCATCATGTTGACAGCCATGATCACCGGAATACCAAGTTCCATGATCTGTGTGGACAGATACAGGTTACGCTCAATGTTGGTACCATCTACGATGTTCAGGATCGCATCTGGTCTTTCATTAATCAGGTAATTTCTGGCTACCACTTCCTCCAGTGTATACGGAGATAAAGAATAGATACCCGGAAGGTCCATGATGGTGACATCTTTGTGGCCTTTGAGCTTTCCTTCTTTTTTCTCGACGGTTACACCTGGCCAGTTTCCTACGAACTGGTTGGAGCCTGTCAGTGCATTGAACAATGTTGTCTTACCGCAGTTCGGGTTTCCTGCGAGTGCAATCTTAATTGCCATTTTTTCCATGCCCCTCTTTCTTTGATTTTTACTGATTTTAATAACTTCACAAGCCTTACCAATATTGGCTGCAGCTTGCTTTTGTTAGCATCCGCTAACAAGCAGGCAAAAAAAATTTACTCTACTTCAATCATTTCGGCATCTGCTTTTCTTAAGGATAATTCGTATCCTCTGACGGTTACTTCGACCGGATCGCCGAGCGGAGCAACTTTGCGCACGAATACGTCAACACCCTTGGTGATTCCCATATCCATGATTCTTCTTTTGACCGGACCGGAGCCGTTGAGTTTTACAACTTTAACGGTTTCTCCTACGGAAGTCTCTTTTAAAGTCTTCATCTTCTCTCCTTCTTTCCTATCAAATCAGGATTTTGGCTGCCATATCTTTTCCAACGGCTACCCTGGAATCTTTCACATTCACGATGAGATTGCCGTCGATTTCCGATACGACTGTCACGTTTCCGCCAACGACGAAGCCAAGATTTTCAAGAAATCTTCTGGTCTCTTCTTTTCCGCCAACTTTTCTGATTGTGTAACATTCGCCTGGATTTGCCATCGTTAAAGGCATAGTCAATTACCTCCTGTGTATGATAATGAGTTTCATCTCTATTTCAGTTGTTAGTATATGCTAACGTACGTTAGATGTCAACTGCTTTTTTACTATTTTTTTGTATTTTTTTCTGAAATTTACTCCGTTACTGAGAAAAAGCCTTCGTTAAGGGCCCTGTTTTTTTGAAAAATAAGGCAGAACAGAGAAATTTCGTATCTCCCTGTTCTGCCCTTTTTGCTTTCCATTTTTTTTAGAAACGGTACATCATCTTATGCCATTTTGCACCGCCATGTGTCGAGTCGGAAAGTTCAATATATTCGTATCCGATCCTTTTGTAGAATGGAATCATATGATCCTTGCACGTAAGAACAACGGCTTTTTTGTCACGCTCTCCTGCGCTTTTTACCATATGACGCATCAGTGCTTCTCCAATGCCCTGTTTCTGGAACTTCGGATTGACGTCCAGTCCGAAAATCATCTGATAATCGCCGTCCGGGTTGTGCAGCGTGGCGTCATGGTAGAGTGCATCCGCCAGATAATCGGTATCCGCACAGCAGCCATTGCAGAAGCCTGCGATTTCGCCGTCTTCGGTTTCCGCTACAAAAAAGCTGTTTTTGCAGGTTTTGTACCGCTCCATGAAGTCTTCATAACCTGCCGCCTCGGCAGCCGGGAAACATAGCGCCTCCACCTCGGCTACCTTTTTCAGATCTTCGTCTTTTACCGGACGGATCGTATACTTTACTTTTCGTTTTAAATAGGGCTTCAGTCCCGCAACGACTTCTTCCACCGTTCCATCCACGAACGGATTCTTCAGTCCGGCCAGCTCCAGCAGTGCAAAATATCCCTTGCTTCCGCCTGCCTGGCAGAGACGGTAATAATCGCCCCACGCCTTTTCCGGCTCTTTTTTGGAACGCTCAAAGAACTGGAAAGCACAGATCTGTGCCAGCGCATAATCAATATAATAGAACGGGTTCACAAAGATATGCTGCTTCTGCATCCAGAAACCGCCCTCCTCGAGGAACTTGTGGCCGTCATAATTTCTCCATGGCATATAGGTCAGCTCTAACTGATGCCAGATCGCACGGCGCTCCTTGGCCGTCATGCCGATATTTTCAAATACCTTATGCTGGAACTCATCCACACATACCATGTACGGAATCACTTCCAGCGCGCTCATCAGGTGCGCATAACGGTAATCATCTGCTTTCTCTCCAAAGAATGCATTCATCCAGGGGTATGCGAAATGCTCCATTGTCATCGAGTGAATCTCCGCCACCTCGCTTGTCGGGAATACCATATCCATAAACGGAATCTGTTTTGCCGCCGTATAAGCCTCGAATGCATGGCCCGCCTCATGAGTCAGAACATCAACGTCCGCGCTCGTACCATTAAAATTGGAGAAGATGAACGGCGCCTTGAACGTATTCAGAAATGTGCAGTAACCGCCTGTCTGTTTTCCCGGCTTCGTCTCCAGGTCAAACAGCTCATGCTCCACCATAAAATCAAAGAACTCACCCGTCTCTTTCGACAGCTCATGGTACATCTTCTGCGCCTTCGCAACCAGTTCCTCCGTCGTTCCTTCCGGAACCGCGTTTCCTTCCGGGAAAATCAGCTCCTCATCGTAATAATGCAGCCTGTCCACTCCAAGCCGTTTCTCCTGCTCCTTCCGAAGCTCCAGGCAGAGTGGTACAATCTTCTCCTTCACCTGCGCACGGAACCTTGCAACATCCTCCGCCGTATAATCGTATCTTCCATAGCTCAGGTAAATAAATTCAATGTAAGAAGAAAATCCCAGCTTCTTCGCAATTTTATCGCGCAGCGGAACCATCTTGTCATACAGCGCATCCAGCTCCCCGGAAATCTCTTCATACAAATCTCCCCATGCCGTCATCGCCTCTTTCCGCATCTGGCGGTCCGTACTCTGCATCGCCTTCAGCAGTCCATAAAAATTACACGTTTCGCCCTTAAATTCCGTCGAAGCATTCGCCGTAATTTTACTGTATTGCTGCGTCAGATTCGCCTCTTCGATCAGATCCTCCACGATACAGTCGTCCGCTAATTTTTGGCCAACCTCCATATTCTTCACAAAAAATTCCCCGAACTCCTCTGCAAACTCTTTGATAAACGGAGACTCCAGAATCACCTTCTCTGCCTTTTGTATCAGCAGATGGATCGCCGGAATCGTCTCATTCCAGAACTGAACCTCTCCTTCATAAAACGAATCTCTGGTGTCCACCGTATATCTTACCTGCGCCACTTCCGCCATTGTCGCCCAGGCATCCTCGCGCGTTTTTTCTTCCATAAAAAGTCCGCGCAGCTCCTCATATGATTTTGCCTCTTTGAGCGCCTTCGTATACGCTCTTACTTTTTCCCGCTCTGCCTCCATGTCCGGCCTTACGTATTCAATTTCCGAAAACTTTTTCATCTTCTCTTACCTCCTTCTATTCCAGAACGCCCAGATTTTTCAACTCATGATAAACCCGGGACGCCGGCAGTCCCATCACATTATAATAGTCTCCCTGGATTCCTTTCACAAACTTTGTCCCAAACACGGTCTGAATTCCGTATCCTCCAGCCTTATCCGACCACACAGGAGCCTCCCCCTCTTTCTCAAGAGCAAGATACCCGTTTATCTCCTCCTCTGTCATCGCATAAAACTCTACATCTGTGCGGTCACAGAACGATACCACACGCTTTGCGTCCCCCTCTGTTACCGCAATCGTAACTCCAGTATACACCTGATGCACCTTTCCCTGCAACTGCTGCATCATGCTTCTGGCATGTTCTATCCCCTTCGGCTTGCCAAGGATCTCCCCTTCAAAAGCCACAACCGTATCCGCCCCGATCACAACGGCATCCCCTTCGGTAATCTCCGCAACATCCAGACATTTCAGCCGTGAAAGCTCCTCCACAACCTTCTCCGGTTCCGCAGACGTCACAACTTCTTCCGCCCCTGAAGCCTGAACCTTACACCGTATTCCCAACATCTCCATCAACTCTCTTCTTCTGGGTGACCCCGAAGCCAATATCACTTTCATCCTGCTGTCTCCTTTATTTTTTCTTTCATGACATGCATTTTTTTCACACCATGCAGCGGTCCGCGGGAATGTGCGGCTTGCGCCAGATGGCCGGATAAAATAAGTACGCCGGGAACAAACACAATCCACTCGTGTCCGTTCCCGGCGTACTTATTTTATCCAGATGCCTGAATTTCCGTCTTATGCAAAGCAAAACGATAAGCCGGGTTATGTCGTGTGTAATCATCTATCCAATGGAACTGTCGCCAGTCCCCTTAAGCGACCCACCTGAAAACATGACGGGCAGCCATATACGTTTTCTATTCGGTCTTGCTTCGGATGGGGTTTACATGGCTTTCTCTGTTACCAGAGAAACGGTAGTCTCTTACACTGCCTTTCCACCCTTACCAGGAAAAACCTGGCGGTATCTCTCTGTTGCACTATCCCTGGAGTCGCCTCCGCCGGACGTTATCCGGCATCCTGCCCTGCGAAGCCCGGACTTTCCTCACCTGGCCCCTTTCGGTCCTGCCAGCCGCGATTACATATCTTACTTTGTCAAAAACGGAACATCAGACAGTTAATAATCATACCACAAACTCTCTTTCTTGTCCATCCCCAAATCGCAGATCCCACAAAGCCATACAAAACAGCCTTTCACACATCAAAGCAGCTTCCCCCCACAAACTCCCGCAGAATCGAATTCTTGGGAATATCCTCAATCGGCACCCCGACAAAATAATCCAAAAACTTCAGCAGCCGCTTTGCCTCCTGGTACTCCGGCTCTCCCTCCTCAATCTGGAACAAAAGCGGCTCCGCATACAGCTTCAGCACCGAAAGCTCATACACCAGCGCTGAATTGAACATCACATCCGCCTTCTCCTGATTCGGGAAAATATTACGATCTTCCCCGCGGCGCACCGACGGCCACATCGCAATCGTCTCCTTCGCCGACGTCGCCCGTGTCCGGCTGTCACGCACCATACGCCGGATCAGCCGGCCATCCGTCGTCGGAATCCGGTTGTGTTCATCCACATTAATCTGCGTCAGCGCACTGATATAAATCCGGAATTTACTTTCCGAAGGAAGCGACCACGTCAGTTTTTCATTCAGCCCGTGAATCCCCTCCAGCACCAGCACATCAGTCTCCTTCATCTGAATAAAATTCCCCTTGTACTCGCGCTTGCCCGTCTTAAAATTAAAATACGGCAGTTCCACACGCTCTCCGTTCAAAAGTGCTGTCATATCCCGGTTCAAAAGCTCGATATCCAGTGCTTCCAGGCATTCAAAATCATAGTCGCCGTTTTCATCCCGCGGCGTATCTACCCGGTTCACATAGTAATTATCAAGGCTGATCGGATGCGGCGTCAGACCATGCGCCGAAAGCTGGATCGACAGCCGGTTGCAGAACGTCGTCTTTCCGGAGGAAGACGGACCCGCAATCAGCACAAATTTAACCTGCTTTCTTTCCGCAATCTGCTCCGCAATCTTCGCAATCTTCTGCTCCTGCAGCGCCTCCGCAATCAGCATCATCTGCTGAATATTGCCCTTCGTGATGCGTTCATTTAAGTCGGCAACCGTGGAAATTCCCATCTGCTCACCCCAGCGCTCCGATTCCCGCTGCACCTGGAACACCTTCGGGGAGAGATTCGCCGCCGGCACCGTCTCCGGCGCCTTTTTCTCCGGCATCTGCAGCACAAAGCCGTCATCGTATAAATAGAGATCAAAATACTTCAGATAACTCGTATCATACGTCATAAATCCATAATAATAGTCTTCAAAATCCCCGAGACTGTACAGATTCACACGGGAGACACGGCGGTAACGGAACAAGCGGTCTTTATCCGTCATGCCATGCAGCCGGAACCGTTCTCTCGCCTCGTGCGTATCGACACTCCGCTTATAAATCGGCACCGCCTTTTCCACCTGTTCATGCATATACGCTTTTACTTCGTCCAAAAACGCCTGATTCAGCGTGATATCGCCGTCCACCGTGTAGAAAAAGCCCGAACCCGCCGAAAAATGCAGCATCACATGGCGGATCTTATCGTAGCCTCCCACATGATACACCGCTTTTACCAGCAGAAGAGAAAGACTCCTCTGATACGTTTTATGTCCGATCTCATCCTCCGTTGTCACAAATTCCAGTTCACAGTCTTTTTTCAGCTGTTTGTGCAGCTCCCGCAGCCGTCCGTCCACTTTCACAAGGACAATCGGCGCGTCCATTGTTTTTTCAAAATCCTTTGCAATCTCATAATAAGAGCAATTTTCCGGATATTCGTATCCTTTTCCATCAATTGTTACCTGAATCAATTGTAATTCCTCCTTCTTGCAAAACTTTCTGAAAATTCAGAAGTGACAGAAAAGGCGCGCCCGAAAATTACAACTGCTGAAATTTTCAGACACGCCCCTCTTGTGCAAACGCTGTCGTTACATCGTATGGAAACGCGCAAGCGCAGATTCCAGTACTGCCTCTTTTTCTTTTAATTCCCAAAGGCGCTGTGCTGCCTTTTCACTGGAGTGATCCGAAAGCTGGCGGATCAGCGTCTGGTTCTGCTCCTGCTGTTTCAGAAGGTATTCCCTCAGCACCGGATTTTCCTTTTCCAGAAGGCGCGGTCCATAGAAAAGCTCCTCCGCCTTCAGATTCTCCTTTTCCCCTGGCACTGCCCGCAGAATCGGATAATATTTTCCATCCTCCTCTACAAAATTCTCCTGTGCAAGGAAAAATCCGTGTTCCAGAAGCCATGCACGCACGCGGTCGATATCCGACTGCGGCTCCAGGATCAGCTCCCGAAAACCGGACAGCAGCGGCTCACCTTCGCTTAAAATTCTTATGGTAAGCCCGCCGCCCATGCCCGCGATGAGAAGAGAATCACCCTCTCCCGCACGCAGGGCATGGAGTCCGTCGGAAAGTCTTGTTTCTATGTAGTCCCCCATCTGGTACTGCGCAATATGCTCCCTGGCCCGCTCCAGCGGTCCGCGGTTCACATCCATGGCGATTGCGGAGGAAATCTTCTTCTGTTCCAGCAGCGCAATCGGCACATAGCCGTGATCTGTTCCCACATCGACCAGGCAGCCGCCCGGGGTGACAAACTCCGCTACCGCGGAAAGTCTTTTTGATAACTGCATTTTCCTGTCGTCCTTTTCTTCCTCGCAGATTAGTCCAGGTAATCTTTCAGCTTTCTGGAACGGCTCGGATGGCGCAGTTTACGGAGCGCTTTCGCCTCGATCTGACGGATACGCTCTCTTGTAACATTAAACTCTTTACCAACCTCTTCGAGGGTTCTCGCACGGCCATCATCAAGTCCGAAACGGAGACGCAGAACCTTCTGCTCACGGTCGGTCAGTGTGCTTAAGACATCCTCCAGCTGCTCTTTCAGCATCGTGAATGCTGCCGCATCTGCCGGTACCGGCACATTGTCATCCTGGATGAAGTCACCGAGGTGGCTGTCCTCCTCCTCGCCGATCGGGGTCTCAAGAGAAACCGGCTCCTGGGAAATTTTCAGGATCTCGCGGACACGCTCCACAGACATATGCATCTCCTCTGCGATCTCTTCCGGCGTAGGTTCGCGGCCTAACTCCTGCAGTAACTGACGGGAAACGCGGATCAGCTTGTTGATCGTTTCTACCATATGAACCGGAATACGGATTGTTCTCGCCTGATCTGCAATCGCTCTTGTGATCGCCTGGCGGATCCACCACGTTGCATACGTAGAGAATTTGTATCCTTTGCGGTAGTCGAATTTTTCCACCGCTTTAATAAGACCTAAGTTACCTTCCTGAATCAGATCCAGAAACAGCATACCACGGCCTACGTAACGTTTTGCAATCGAAACAACAAGACGAAGGTTTGCCTCTGCCAGACGTTTTTTTGCTTCCTCATCTCCCTCTTCCATTCTCTGTGCCAGCTTAATCTCTTCCTCTGCAGAAAGAAGCGGCACTTTACCGATCTCTTTTAAGTACATGCGGACCGGATCCTCAATGCTGACGCCTTCCGGAACGGAAAGGTCGATGTTCTCCATATCGATCTCTTCTTCTTCAGAAAGATCGATGTCATCGTCGTCCAGAAGGAGAAGATCACGGTCTGCCGCATTTGGATCCTCGGTCATGTCTGAGAGACGCAGTACGTCGATGCCGCTTGCCTCCAGGTATTCAAATACCTTCTCCATCTGCTCCGCGTCCAGCGGCATATCGCGGAAAAAGTCGTTGATTTCCTGATATTCCAGGACGCTCTTTTTCTTTTTGCCGTATGCTACCAGCTCTTTTAATTTTTCCATAAATTTTGCTTTATCGAACTCCATTGACTGTCCATCCTTCCATAGCTTGTATATATTCTGTCCCTGCCCTGCGAAATTAAACACACAGAACAGAAGATTCCAGGGTTTTTCTTGGGTATCCAGTTTTGCTTAAAAAGTGAATTCCGGAAGCTCCCCTGCTTTCCACCGCTCCAGGCTTTTTTTACCTGCCATCAATTTCTGCAGCGCCGCCATATCGGTCACATTCATATGCGCCGACTGATATGCAATACTGTTCTCTTTCATATTGCAGATCACATCGTGCAGCGCGCGCCGTTTTTCCTCCTCTGTCTCCAGCGGGATTCTGGCATTAAAAAGGCCCGCAACTTCTTTCTGCTCCTCGGAATCAACAAACTGATTCAAAAGCTTTGCCGGATTTACGCCGCCCTCGTGGTACTGCAGCACAATCATCTCTGCAATCTGGTGGTAGAGAGGGGTGGTAAAATCCGCCGGCGTAATATATTTTTCCAGCTTTCCAATGAGCGCCGGATAAGAGGTCATCCACGTCAGCATCAGCTTCTGTGCTTTTTCGACGCCGCCCTCTTTTTCTTTTTTGTTTGAGGCTGTATTCCGCGGCTTTACGCTCTCCGTCCTTCCGGCTCCCGAGAGTGCCATCTGGCCGACCTGCTTGCGCAGTACCTCGACAGCAATGCCGTACTTTCCCGCCACAGCCTCAAGATAGCTGTTCCGCTCGATCTCATCCTCAATTGCCACAAGGCGGCGCACCGCTTCATGAAGAAAATCGGATTTGCCCTGCGGATCGGCAAGGTCAAAGTCACGCTCCTTCATACGGATCTCGTACAGAACGCTGTTTTCCGCCTCCTCCAGCCGTTTTTCGAACGCCTCACAGCCTTCGTGCTGGATAAACTCATCGGGGTCCTTATACGGCCTTAAATTGACGACACGCGTGGTAAGACCGACGCCCTTCAGCATCGGGATCGCACGGAGTGCTGCTTTGACACCCGCCTCATCGCTGTCGTAGATTACAAGGACCTCGTCGGTGTACCGCTTCATGAGCCCCGCCTGCAGCGAGGTGAGCGCCGTTCCAAGAGATGCCACCGCGTTGTTGAAGCCCGCCTGGTGCATGGAGATGACATCCATATAGCCCTCGCAGATGATCAGATTTTTCCTCCGCGAAGAGCGCGCCAGGTTCAGCCCATAGAGGTTGCGGCTTTTGTCGAAGATCTTTGTCTCCGGCGAGTTCAGGTATTTCGGCTTTCCATCCCCCATCACACGGCCTCCGAAGCCGATCACGCGGCTGTTGGCATCCATGATCGGATAAATGACACGGTTCCAGAATTTGTCCTGCATGCCGTGCACCTCGTCCGCCAGAAACAGGCCCGACTGACGAAGGATTTCATCGTCATACCCTTTTTCTTTTAAGAAACGGTACAGCAGGCTTCCGTACTTATCGGAGTAGCCAAGGCCGAATTTCCGGATCGTATCATCCGAAAGGCCGCGGCCCTTCAGGTAATCATAGCCCTGCTTTCCACGCTCGGTGTGAAGCTGGTAATAATAGAATTTCGCCGCCTGCTTGTTGATCTCCAGCAGCGTATTCTTTAAATCCGCCTGCTCCTTTGCTTCTTTCGAATACTCCATCTGCGGAAGCTCCACCCCGGCCCGGTCCGCCAGAAATTTCAAAGCTTCCACAAACGTAAAGTTTTCATATTCCATCAAAAACGTAAAAACATTTCCTCCGGCTCCGCATCCGAAGCAGTAATACATCTGCTTTCCTGGGCTGACGGAAAAGGAAGGGGACTTCTCATTGTGGAACGGGCAGAGCCCGAAGTAAGAGCTTCCTCTTCTTGTCAGCTTTACGTAGCCGGATATCACATCTACGATGTCATTTTTCATACGAATCTCTTCCACTAAATCATCGGAATATCGCATTTTTTCCTCCCTGTATCTAATAAACCGCCCAGGCTTTCGGCACGAACAGCTCCTCGTATTTGTGCATGGAATACTGATCGGTCATACCGGCAATGTAGTCGCATACCACCTGTGTCTTGTCCTCGCCGCACCCGATCAGATTCCGGTACTCGCGGGACATCTGCTCCGGATGCTCCTGGTAGTAGGTGTAGAGGGAAATCAGCATCTTCTTTGCCTTCTCTTCCTCTTTTTTCGCCTCCGGGTTGCGGTAGACGTTCGCGAACATCAACTCCCGCAACATGCGCATGCCCTCGGCAATCTCCGCCGACTGGCGCACATACTCCGTTCCGCGGCTCTGCTCCACAATATCGTGAATCAGCGTATTGAGCCGCTCGCGGCACGTATCGCCAAGAATAACGCGGATCGTAATCGGGATGTCATCCTCGCTTAAGATGCCGGCACGGATGGCATCGTCCATATCGTGGTGGATGTAGGCGATCTTGTCGCAGAGACGCACAACCTGTCCCTCCAGGGTCGACGGCTTTCCCGCCGTGCGGTGGTTCAGAATTCCATCCCGCACTTCCCAGGTCAGGTTCAGGCCCTGTCCTTCCTTTTCCAGAACCTGCACGACACGGACGCTCTGTTCCGCGTGGCGGAAGCCCCCGGGATGCACCGCATTGAGCGCCGCTTCCCCGGAATGGCCGAACGGCGTGTGGCCGAGATCGTGGCCGAGCGCAATGGCTTCGGTCAGATCCTCATTCAGATTCAGCGCCCGCGCAATCGTGCGGGCAATCTGGGACACCTCGAGTGTGTGCGTCAGGCGGGTCCGGTAATGATCGCCCTGCGCAGCGAGAAACACCTGTGTTTTGTCTTTCATCCTGCGAAAGGCTTTGGAATGGAGAATCCGGTCCCGGTCTCTCTGGTAGACGGTGCGGATGTCACACTCCGGTTCATATCGGTCCCTTCCTCTGGAATTCCGGCTGTGCGCCGCATAAGGACTCAGCTCCTGAAATTCCCGTTCTTCAAACGATTCTCTCAAGTTCAAACGAAGACCACCTCTTTCCCGGTAATATGCCTGTAACAGTTCTTTTCATTGTCCTCCTATTTCCTATATTCGGTGCCCGATTCCGATTTCCTTTTTTATTTTTCAAATTTTTCAAATTTTTTCAAAAAAAGTGTTGACGGCTTACAACTCTGGTGCTATAATACATCTTGTCGTCAGCGAGATGACAAAAACTTAAAGAACATGCGGAAGTGCTGGAATTGGCAGACAGGCCAGACTAAGGATCTGGTGGTCATTGCGATCGTGTGGGTTCAAGTCCCATCTTCCGCATGAAATTTAAAAAACTACATAACATGCGGAAGTGCTGGAATTGGCAGACAGGCCAGACTAAGGATCTGGTGGTCATTGCGATCGTGTGGGTTCAAGTCCCATCTTCCGCAGAACGAAAACCCTTGTGCATGCAAGGGTTTTTTCCTGCTCAAAAAAATCAGAGGAAATTCCTTTCCGGATCCCTCTGATTTTTTATTTTTCTTTTTTTCAGAATTTTCTCTGCAATTTCTGTTTTTACAGGTTCGGCCTTACAATCTTCGGTGTATAACCAGCCTCTTCCAGTGCTTTGACGATACGGTTCTTGTGATCGGTGCCGAATGCCTCCATTGTGATGCGGAGCTCTACTGCAGCACTTCTGTTCGTTGTAAAGAACTGGTTGTGGTCCAGTTTGATGACGTTTCCGTTCTCGTTTGCAATCACCTGGGAAACGCGTACCAGCTCGCCTGGTTTATCCGGCAGAAGAACGGATACAGTAAAGATACGGTCTCTCTGGATCAGTCCGTTCTGGATGACGGAAGACATGGTGATGACGTCCATATTTCCGCCGCTTAAGATCGAAACAATCTTTTTGCCCTTGACATCCAGATGCTTTAATGCAGCCACAGTCAGAAGACCGGAGTTCTCAACGATCATCTTGTGGTTTTCTACCATATCAAGGAATGCTACGATCAGCTCATCATCATCCACGGTAATGATCTCGTCCAGGTTCTGTCTTACATACGGGAAAATCTTGGTTCCCGGTGTCTGTACTGCAGTACCGTCTGCAATTGTGCTGACAGGAGATACGGTCGTTACCTCGCCTTTTTCAAAAGAAGCCTTCATACAGGCTGCTCCGGACGGCTCAACACCGATGACTTTGATGTTTGGTTTCAGCAGTTTTGCCAGTGTGGAAACACCGGTAGCCAGTCCGCCTCCTCCGATCGGAACAAGGATATAATCTACGAGCGGAAGCTCCTGAATCACTTCCATAGCGATGGTTCCCTGGCCGGTTGCAACGGTCAGATCATCGAACGGGTGAATAAAGGTATAGCCATGCTCTGCTGCAAGCTCGTATGCTTTTGCACATGCCTCATCGTACACATCTCCGTACAGAACAACCTCAGCGCCGTAGCTCTGGGTACGCTCTACTTTGATGAGCGGTGTGGTCGTCGGCATCACAATGACAGCCTTTGCACCGTAGCATTTTGCCGCATACGCAACGCCCTGTGCATGGTTTCCTGCAGATGCGGTGATCAGTCCTTTTGCGCGCTCCTCTTCACTTAAGGTGCTGATTTTGTAATAGGCACCGCGCAGCTTATAGGCGCCGGTCAGCTGCATATTTTCCGGTTTTAAGTAGACTTTATTTCCCGTCTGCTCGCTGAAATATTTGCTGTAAACCAGTTTGGTCTCCTGTGTTACTTTTTTTACAATTTCAGACGCTTCCTCAAATTTCGGGAGTGTCAGCATTTCTTCTGCCATAGTCTTTTCTCCTTGTTGTCTTTTTAAGCATTCTCTTCGGATGTATGGAACAGTGCATTTACAAACTGGTCTGCATCAAATTTCTGCAGATCGTGGATGCTCTCGCCCACGCCGATGTATTTGACCGGAATATCAAGCTCGGACTGGATGGCAACGGCGATACCGCCCTTTGCAGTTCCGTCCAGCTTCGTCAGAATGATACCGGTGACATTTGCCACTTCCGCAAACTGTCTTGCCTGCTGCAGCGCATTCTGGCCCGTGGTACCATCCAGCACCACCAGCGTTTCCAGGTATGCCTCTGGGTACTCTTTTTCCAGAATCCGGTAAATCTTGTGGAGCTCTTCCATCAGGTTCTTCTTGTTGTGAAGTCTTCCTGCCGTATCACAGATCAGCACATCCGCATTTCTGGCTTTTGCCGCTGCGACTGCATCGTACACGATGGACGCCGGATCTGCTCCGTTCTGTCCGCCGATGATATCCACGCCGGCGCGGTGCGCCCACTCCGTGAGCTGCTCGCCTGCCGCTGCACGGAACGTATCTGCTGCCGCAAGAACAACCTTTTTGCCCTGATCCTTCAGAAGGCCGGCCAGCTTTCCGACGGAGGTCGTTTTTCCGACTCCATTGACACCGATCACCAGCACTACCGATTTCCGGTTTTCAAATTCATAGGCTGTATCGCCTACATCCATCTGTTTTTTGATGCTCTCGATCAGAAGCTGTTTGCACTCTGCCGGATCGGTAATGTGCTCTTCTGCCACCCGCTCTTTTAAGTGGTCAATAATTTTGGTCGTTGTATTGATGCCGATATCTCCCATGACGAGAATCTCCTCGATCTCCTCATAAAAATCGTCATCAATATTGGAATAGCCGCTGAAAATAGAATCAATTCCAGCTACAATGCTGTCTCGGGTCTTCGTCAGACCGTTGACAAGACGTTTGAAAAAGCCTACTTTCTCCTCCGCCATACCGTTCGCCTCCCTTTATCTTTTCTATCTTACTTCTTTCGTATTGTATCTTATTCGTTTCTATTTGTCCAGTTCTCCCTCGATCAAATCGACAGAAACAAGGGTAGAAACACCCTTCTCCTGCATCGTGATGCCGTACAGACGGTCTGCCGCCGTCATCGTACCGCGCCTGTGGGTGATGACGATGAACTGGGTATTTTTTGTCAGCTTATGCAGATACTGCGCAAAACGCGTTACGTTGGAATCGTCGAGCGCCGCCTCGATCTCGTCAAGTAAACAGAACGGGGACGGCTTTAAGTTCTGGATTGCAAAAAGCAGCGCAATCGCGGTCAGTGCCTTCTCGCCTCCGGAGAGCTGCATCATATTCTGCAGTTTCTTTCCCGGCGGCTGGGAAATGATGCGGATACCTGCCTCGAGTACATCCGTGTCCTCCTCGAGTTCCAGCGTTCCCTTTCCGCCGCCGAACAGCTGGCGGAACACGCGGTCAAACTCTTTCCGGATCTCCTCGAATTTTTCCGTGAACTGCTTGCGCATACCGGCATCCAGCTCATCGATGATGCCCTGCAGTGTCTCTGCCGCCTTGACAAGATCGGTGTGCTGTGCATCGAGAAAGGCGTGGCGCTCCGAAATCTCTTTGTACTCCTCAATCGCATTCACATTGACAGAGCCAAGCTTCCGGATCGCATCTTTTACTTCCAGCACACGCCGCTTTAATTCACTGCGCTCCGGAATCTCCTCCATCTGGAACTCTCTTGCGTGGCCCGGTGTCACTTCGTACTCTTCCCAGAGATACGAGGTCTGTGCCTCTTTTGTCTCCTCCAGCTTTTCTTTCTGGCTGTTCAGACGGAAGCACTCTTTGTCCATCAGGGAAATCTGGTCGGAGAGCTGATCCCGCTTCTCGAAAAATTCTTTGTGATCTGCGCTTAATGCTTCTTTTTTCTCCTGCAGTTCCACAATCCGGCGGTCTTCCTCTTCTTTTGCCTGCACTGCTGCTGCAATCGTCTTCTGGATCTCCACGATGTCCTGCTGTTTCCTTTTGACATCGTCTTTTTCCTCCGCCGCTTTTTCCAGCATGGTGCGGCTTTCCGCTTCCAGTTTTCCCGTCTCTTCCTCAAGACGGCGGATGTTCTGGGCAAGGAATCCATCCTTCTGGGACAGATTTGCGTAATTTAACCGGATTTCTTCAAGATCCTTCGTATATTCTGCTTCCCGGCGGCGAAGCCCTGTAAGCGCCTCCTGCGCCTTCTGGATATTCTCCTGCAGCGTGCTTTCCCGCTCCACCGATTCCTGCATTTCCTGACCGATGACTTTCCGGTTCCGCTCAATCTCGGCGATCTGATTTTCAATCTCGAGACTCTCCTTCTGAAGCGCTTCAAAATCCAGACGGATTTCCGTCTTTTTCTCGCGCGCTTTTTCCAGATTCAGGCGCACCGTATTCTGCTCGATGTACTGCCGCTGCAGTTTTTCATTCAGCTCGGTGCGGAGATCGCGGATTTCATTCCGCTTATTTTTCTTCTCTTCAAGTTCCTGCTGGATTTCCCGCAGTTCCTTCGCAAGACCCTGTACGCTCTTTTCGAGTTCCTCAATCTCACGCCGTCTTCCGAGCAGGTTGCTGTTGTTCCGGAACGAACCTCCTGTCATGGAACCGCCCGGGCTCAAGAGCTCGCCCTCGAGGGTTACCATGCGGAGCGTCTGACGGTATTTCCGCTTGATCACAATGGCATGGTCGATCGTGTCGACCACCAGCGTTCTTCCAAGCAGCTGTGCCACAAGGCCCTCATACACCGGGTCGTACGAAACAAGTGCATTTGCCACACCGAGCACACCAGTTTCTCTTGCCGCATCCTCATTCACCTGCGTTTTTTTCCCGCGCATACTGGTGAGCGGAAGGAACGTCGCACGGCCGAAATGGCCCCGTTTCAGGTATTCAATCAGGTATTTCGCCGTCGCCTCATTGTCGGTGACAATATTCTGAATGCTGCCGCCAAGTGCGGTCTCGATCGCCGTCTCGTACTTTTTCTCCGCCTGCAGAAGATCCGCCACAACGCCGTGGATGCCGGGATTCCGGTCTTTCTGCTCCATGACCTTCCGAATACTGTTTCCATAGCCGTCGTACCGCTCGGTGATGTTCTTTAAGGATTCGAGCCTTGACGCTTCTCTGTGGTAATTGGTCTGGCCGGCTTCCATCTCTTTCGTCTGGTTCGAGAGATCCGCCGTCAGCGCGGTAATCTTCTGATCTGCCTCCTGGTACTGCTGTTTCAGGCTGCTTACCGTCTCTTCGAGCGCTTCAAACGCGTTCTGCAGTTCTTCCATCTGCCCGTTCTGTTCGGACTCACTCGTCTTTAAATGCAGCACCCTCTGGCTTAATTCTGCCTTTCGGATGCCGATCTGCTCGAGCATCGCATCGTAGCGCTGCATTTTTCCCTTCGTGGAACCCCGCTGGTTCAGAAGGCCGATGACTTCGCTCTTATCCTGTTCACTCTGCAGCTCGACTGCCTGGATCTGCTCCTGGCATTCCGAGAGAGCGGCCTCTTTCTCACTCTTTTCCGTCTCTGACGCAAGAAGTGCTTCATGAAGCCCGTCCTTTTCTGCCTGATATGTATTTTTTTCTGCCGTCTTTGTGCGGCTCTCCGCGCGGATCGCCTCCAGACGTTCTCTTAATGTGTCGCTGTTCCTCTCCGATGCATGAATCTGCTCATTCAACACCTCGATCTGGTTTTCGAGCTGCTGACGTTTCAGTGCATTCTCCCCCGCCTGATCGCGCGCAGAAAGAATCGTCTGGTCCAGTTTTTCCTGCTCCTGTTCCAGCTTTTCATACTCCTGTTTCGTATGCTCAAAAGCCTCTTTCGTGCTCTTTAACTGCTCTTCTGTAATCCGGTACCGGTCTTCTACTTTCGCGAGATCGTTCCGGATGCGCTCCATCTCGAGCAGAAACATATTGATATCGAGGAGCTTTAATTCCTCTTTCTTCTTTAAATAAATCTTTGCCGTCTCAGACTGGCGTTCCAGCGGCTCTAACTGCCTTGTCAATTCCGAGAGAATGTCGTTGACGCGCACCAGATTCTGCTGCTCTTCCGCCAGCTTCTTTTCGGTCACGGCCTTCCTTCTCTTGAATTTGACAATTCCTGCCGCCTCGTCAAACAGCTCCCGGCGCTCTTCCGGCTTACCACTTAAAATCTTATCAATCTGACCCTGTCCGATGATGGAATAGCCTTCTTTTCCGATACCGGTATCGTAGAACAGCTCGTTGATGTCCTTTAACCGGCACGATGCGCCGTTCATCAGATACTCGCTCTCACCGGAGCGGTAGAGCCGTCTCGTCACCGTGACTTCCTCGAAATCGACATTCAGCTTGTGGTCGGAATTATCGAGTGTAATTGCAACCGACGCGTAGCCGAGCGGCTTTCTCGTCTCGGTTCCGGAGAAAATAACATCCTGCATATTTCCGCCGCGGAGCTGCTTGGCGCTCTGTTCGCCGAGCACCCAGCGCACCGCATCGCCAACATTGCTCTTTCCACTGCCGTTCGGCCCTACAACGCCGGTAATACCGTCGTGGAACTGCAGAATGGTTTTGTTGGCAAACGATTTAAATCCCTGCATTTCAATGGATTTGAGATACATAATTCACCTACGCTTTTTTTCTGGCAAGAATTGCATCGTATGCCGCTGCCTGTTCTGCCGCTTTTTTCGTTCTGCCCTTTCCGGTACCGAGCGCTTTCTTTCCGACGCTGACCTGTGCCCAGAAGCTCTTGTCGTGATCCGGTCCCTCTTCTTTTAAGATGGTGTAAACAATCTCTTCATCCGTCTCACCCTGGATCAGCTCCTGCAGAATCGTTTTGCTGTCGTAGAAAAGCTGTTTGTGTTCGATATCGTTTAAGATATAGTTCAGAACGAACGTTTTTGCCGGTTCAAAGCCGCCGTCCAGGAAAATCGCACCGATCGTTGCCTCCATAGCATCCGAAACGATGGAATCGCGGTGACGGCCGCCGGTTGCCTCCTCGCCCTTTCCAAGGAGCAGAAAGCTGCCAAGGTCAATCTCACGGGCACAGAATGCCAGTGCCGGTTCACAGACGAGGCTGGCGCGTTTTTTCGTCATCTCGCCCTCCGGGAGACGCGGGAATGTCTTGTATAAAAATTCGCTGGATACAACTTCCAGCACGGCATCTCCTAAGAACTCCAGACGCTCGTTGCACTCCAGGCGCTCCATATGGTGCTCATTTGCGTAGGAAGAATGGCGCATCGCCATCTCCAGCAGTCCGAAATTCTGAAATTTATACTGGATCTTCTTTTCCAAATCCACGAGTTTATCAATATTATTCATAACCTGTTTTAAGCCTGTCCTTCCTCATAGTTACCGTTTGCAGGTGTTCTGCGGACGGTAACAAAGGGGCTGTCCTGTAGCAAACAGCCCCTTCGCCATTTTCTATTATTCTGCCAGTTTCTTTTTGATCGCTTCCACCGCATCCTCAACCGATACGATGTGCTCTGCTTCTTCTGCTTCGATCTGGATATCAAATTCTTCTTCAATTCCCATCACAATCTGAAATACATCCAGGGAATCCGCTCCCAGATCATCTGCAAAGGTTGTCTCCATGGTTACTTCATTCGGATCTACGTTTAATACATCCGCAATGATCTCCTGTAATTTTTCAAACTCCATCTTTCGCTGCCTCCCTGCTGCTCTTATAGTCTGCCAGATGCTCCTGCACTTTCTGCGGAATCTTCTCCTCGCTGAATGAAATGCACTGGAGAATGGAATTTTTAAATTCGTTGGCTTTTGAGCTTCCGTGCGTTTTTACAACGAGTCCTTTTAAGCCAAGCAGCGGTGCTCCGCCGTACTCACTGGCATCAAAAGACTTCAGTGTCTCTTTCAGCGCCGGTTTCACAAGAAGGGCTCCGATTTTACTGCGCAGAGATGTCATCATGCCCTGTTTTACCTTGGAAATCAGGGTCGCGCCGACGCCCTCATACAGCTTTAAGATAACGTTTCCGACAAACGCCTCACAGACAACAACGTCTGCGGCTCCGTTTGGAATTTCTCTTGCTTCGATACTGCCGACAAAGTTGATATACGGGTTTTCTTTCAGAAGCGGATACGTCTCTTTGACGAGCGCGTTTCCTTTTTCTTCTTCCACACCGATATTCACGATTCCCACACGCGGATTTTTAATGCCGACAACGTGTTCCATATAGATGGAACCCATCATGGCAAACTGCACCAGATGGGACGGTCTTGCATCAACATTCGCACCGCAGTCGATCAGAAGGGATACACCGTCTTTCGTCGGGATCAGCGGAGCCAGCGGCGGGCGCTCTACGCCCTTGATGCGTCCTACGATCGTCTGTCCGCCGACCAGGACTGCTCCGGTGCTTCCGGAGGAGACAAACGCGTCTGCCTCTCCGCAGCGCACTTTTTTCATGCCGACAACGATCGAAGAATCTTTTTTGTGGCGGATCGCATTGACCGGCGGCTCTCCCGTCTCAATGATCTCGGTTGCCGGAACGATCTCAACCCGCTCCTTCGGGTACGTATATTTCTGCAGTTCTTTTTCGATGACATCCACCTGGCCGACCAGCTGGACTTTGACACGTTCATCTGCGTTTACGGCCTCAACGGCGCCTTTTACCGGCTCCACAGGCGCATAATCGCCGCCCATCGCGTCCACTGCAACTCTGACTAAGTCACTCATGTTTTTTCCTCTTTTCTCTTTTCTAAAGCGCGTTTGAAAACTCTTTTTCTTTCAAAAAACCGTTTTCAACCACGCTCTAAAAGCACTCATGCAAGTGCTGTATTAACTATACTAAACTCCTTTGCAAAAATCAAGCACAAATGCCCATCCGCGCTTTCTCCTGTATTCCAAAAAAGCGGGTGGATTTATCTTTCCAAAATCCACCCGCTCTGTTTTATCTTATTTTTCTTAAGAAACCTTGACTCCGCTCGAATTCATCTCATGACCGTCTATGGTTGTATTCCGTGCCATGACACCGGTATCCGGATCCAAATAATATTCCTCACCATCCTGCGTGAACCAGCCGGTCTGCATCTGACCGTTGTCCGCCAGATAATACCATTCTTCTCCGCTCCAGTACCATCCTGTCACCATGTATGAATTTTCATCAAACACATACCAGTAGCCGTCGATATTCTGCCAGGTATTGGTTGCATAGCTTCCATCATTATTCTGATACTGCCATCCGTTTTCATTCTGAACCCATTTCCCTGCCGGAATTACCGTAACTTCTGTTACCGTACTCGTCGCCATGGAAACGGTATTTCCAACCGTGTTTGTTGCCACAACGTAATAGTAATCTTTGCCCTCCGCCGAAGTATCGACCTGGTATGTCACTTCTGTTGCGCCTTCAATCGGCGTTCCTCCGCCGTTGGAATTTACGTTGTTCTTATACCACTGATATGTTACTGTGCCTTCTCCCGTTATTCCTGCCTCACAAGTCAGCTTTCCAGATGTATTTCCAACGGGAATCTGCAGGCTCTCCACCGGATTTACCGAAAAAATCGGCTTTTCCAGATTGGCATCTACATGAACAGCATCGCTGTCCTCTTTTGAAATATCTACACTGGCCGAAGACGAAACCGTCGTCTCAGTTCCCATCATTTTATCCATCAGACTGTCTGTGGAACATCCTGAGAGGAATACTACACTGCACATGCATGCTGCCAGAAATATGATTCGTCTATTCTTCATATGCTTTGCACTCCTTTTTTATAATTGTTACGAAAATGTTGCAATATTGTTTCAATTCTCACCGAGACCATTATAGCACATCACGACACACCACGTCAAATCTTTTATATGACGCTTCCAGACAACCCGCAGAGACAACAAAAAAGCCCCCGGTGACGGGAGCCTTTTGCTGCATTGCACATCGGAACTGATTCCGATTTATGAATATTAGTCCATTGCAACGACTTCTTTTTTGTTGTAAGAACCACAAGCTTTGCAAACTCTGTGCGGCATCATAAGAGCACCACATTTGCTGCATTTTACAAGGTTCGGAGCAGACATTTTCCAGTTTGCTCTTCTCTTATCGCGTCTTGCTTTGGAAGATTTATTCTTAGGACAAATGGACATAGTTACACCTCCTTAAATTTGCTGAATATATCTTTGATTGCAGCCATTCGGGGGTCTAGCCCTGTGGTATCACAGTCACAGGTCTGAATATTCAGATTCGCACCACAACGGCTGCAGATTCCTTTACAGTCATCTTTACACAGCACTCGAATCGGCCATTGGACTATGAGCTCATTACGAACCAGTTCTTCCACATCGAGCTCGTCTCCCTCCACAAACGAAGAGTCCTCTTCTTTTTCCTCGCGTTCTTCCTCTGACAGATTCAGATCAATCTGCAGATCGAACTTGAGCTGGAATGGAGTCGCTACCGGTGTCAGGCATCTTGCACATGGAATCTCCATTGCAAGGTCTGCACTGCCGGTGATCGTGATCACACGATTGCCTTCATGCGTAAGGCCAAGGATAACAGGATGTTTTTCGATTACCCGATAGTCCTGCCCGCCGATCGAAAAAATTTCGGATGTAAGCGGAATTTCATACTTTTCGGACTTTCCGTCCTGCGCAAATAACTTGGTCAGACTGATTTTCATATTGTTCTCCTAATCACACTTTACCAATTATACCCGGGAAGGTAAGAATTGTCAACTGCTTTTTGAATTATTTTTTATTTTCCTTTTACTAACTCTACAGTCTCCTCGCAGATTGCGATTTCCTCGTTGGTCGGGATCACGCATGCTGTAATCTTGGAGCCTTCTTTGGTGATGATCTTCTCAACGCCGCGGCAGTTATTTGCCTCAGAATCGAATTCCAGACCCATGAACTCAAATGCTTTGCAGATGGTCTCACGAAGCGGAATAGCGTTCTCTCCAAGGCCTGCGGTGAAGGTGATCACATCTACGCCGCCCATAGCTGCGATGTAGGAACCGATGTATTTGATAATACGGTAAGCGTATGCTTCCAGACAGTTGATGGCATCCTGATTGCCTGCCTCTGCTGCTGCAGATACATCACGGTAATCGCTGGAGATGCCGGTCATGCCGAGCATACCGGATTTCTTATTCAGAATGTTCAGAACCTCGGATACGGTCAGGTTCTCTTTGTTGCACAGATACTCAACAAAAGCTGGATCGATATCTCCGGAACGGGTTCCCATGATCACACCTTCAAGCGGGGTAAGGCCCATGGAGGTATCTACACATTTGCCGTTCTTTACAGCGGAAAGGGAAGCACCATTTCCCATATGGCATACGATGATCTTCAGATCGTTGTAGTCTTTGCCAAGGAACTCTGCGGTTCTCTTGGATACGAATTTATGAGAAGTTCCGTGGAAGCCGTATTTACGGATTGCGTATTTCTCATAGTACTCTTTCGGAATACCGTACATATATGCTTTCGGAGGCATGGTCTGATGGAATGCGGTATCAAATACTGCTACGTTCGGAACGCCCGGCATCAGTTTCATGCAGGCATTGATTCCCATCAGGTTTGCCGGATTGTGCAGAGGACCAAGGTCAGCGCACTCCTCGATAACTTTGATTACTTCGTCATCGATGATAACAGAGTTTGTGATCTTCATTCCGCCGTGCAGAACGCGGTGTCCGATGGCATCTACTTCTTCCAGGCTCTTGATGACGCCGCTCTTCTCGTTTACCAGAGCGTCCAGAACCATCTGGATTGCCTCTACGTGTGTCGGCATTGCTGCTTCTGTTACCTCTTTTTCGCCGTTCTTTGGCTCATAAACGAGGCGTCCGTCGATACCGATTCTCTCACAGAGTCCTTTTGCCAGGACATCACGGTTATCGTAATTGATCAGCTGGAATTTCAGAGAGGAACTTCCGCAGTTTACTACTAATACGTTCATTTCTAAATTCTCCTATTTTAAAATTCTTATTAAAACTTCTGGCCGGCCTGTTCTCCGCAGCCGGCCAGAAAACCGCTTGTAATTGGTTTTGTTTCGTGCTTACTGTGCCTGGCACTGTACAGCAGTGATTGCTACAACACCAACGATATCCTCTGCGGAGCATCCACGGGACAGATCGTTGACTGGAGCTGCGATACCCTGCGTCATCGGGCCGTATGCTTCTGCTTTTGCCAGTCTCTGTACCAGTTTGTATCCGATGTTTCCGGCATCCAGATCCGGGAAGATCAGAACGTTTGCTTTTCCTGCTACTTTGCTGTCCGGAGCTTTGGATGCACCTACGCTTGGAACGATAGCGGCATCAAGCTGCAGCTCGCCGTCGAGTGCGAGATCCGGGTTTGCTTCTTTTGCAATTCTGGTAGCCTCAACAACTTTGTCTACATCAGCATGTTTTGCACTTCCTTTGGAGGAGTGGGAAAGCATAGCAACTCTTGGCTCGTTTCCGGTCAGCATGCGGTAGGACTCTGCGGAAGACTCTGCGATTGCAGCCAGCTCTTCCGGATTCGGGTTCTGGTTCAGACCACAGTCACCGAATACGAATACACCGTCATCGCCGTACTCGCAGTCCGGAACTACCATCAGGAAGAATGCGGATACGAGTTTTGTGCCTGGTTTGGTCTTTAAGATCTGCAGGCATGGACGTAAGGTGTTTGCGGTAGAATGGCAGGCACCGGAAACAAGTCCGTCTGCATCTCCCATTTTAACCATCATAACGCCATAATATGTATAGTCATTCAGGATGGTCTCTCTTGCTTTCTCCGGAGTCATGCCTTTCTTTGCACGAAGCTCTACCAGCTTATCTACATAAGCCTGTGTTTTCTCGTTTTTCTCTGGATCTACAATAGTAGCTTTGGAGACATCCAGTCCCTCGCTGCCTTTCTTTACTGCCTCTTCGCTTCCGATGATGATCAGATTTGCAAGGTCCTCTTTCAGGATCTGTGCAGCAGCCTCATATGTTCTTCTGTCTTCTGACTCTGGCAGTACAATTGTTTTTTTGTCTGCTTTTGCTCTTGCTTTAATTGTGTCAATAAATCCCATGATCTTTTGACTCCTTTCGATAAATTTACTCGATATTCTCATTGTAGTACGCTTTTTGCCCTTTCGCAAGTATAAAATTCAAAACAACTGGACAAAAAATCCAAAACGGAGGAATTCTTGCATTCCTTTTCTGTTTTTGTTACGATAGGGCTATGTGATCCGCGGTTCCTCTCTGTTTGGAATCGTGCTATTTTTTTCGAAAGAAGGTACGTTTTATGACCATTACCGCAGTCATTGCAGAATATAATCCTTTTCATAACGGCCATGCTTATCAGCTGGCAAAAGCCAGGGAGCTGACCGGGGCGGACTATCTTGTCGTGATTATGAGCGGCGATTTCGTCCAGCGCGGCGCACCTGCGATTCTTGACCAACACGACCGTGCGGAGCTGGCGCTTCTTGGCGGCGCGGACCTTATCTTACAGCTTCCGTGTCACTTTGCACTCGGCAGTGCACAGCATTTCGCACGCGGGGCGGTATCGCTTCTTACTGCGCTTGGCTGTGTCGATTTTCTCTGCTTTGGCAGTGAATATGGAGACACGGCGCCGTTTCTGGAACTCGCTGATGTTCTGCTCCACGAGCCGGAGGAATACCGTAAGCTGCTCTCCGGTCTGCTTCGGAACGGACTTTCCTTCCCGACGGCGCGCGCACAGGCACTTTCCGCTTATTTTTCTGACAGCGCTTCCTTCTCTTCGCTTTCAAAAGAAGAACTTGATACCTTTTTAAAAGAACCAAACAATATTTTAGGCATTGAATATGTCCAGGCACTTCTGCTGTCACAAAGCCGCATTCGGCCGGTAACGATCCGCCGGGAGGGCAGCGGCTACCACGAAGGAGCGCTTTTCACACAGGCACTCCCTTCTGCTACAGCAATGCGGAATCTTCTTTTTTCCAATCCGCATAAGGATCCGGAACTGTCCGCGCTCGCCTCCTGCATGCCGGAAGCAGTCTATCCCGCTTTCCAGGACGCCGTCACCGCACACGGCCTGCTTTCCAGCGATGATTTCAGCCTGCTCCTCGCCGCGCGGCTCCTCACAGAAACGAAGGAATCCCTTTCCTCTTATCTTGATCTTTCGCCGGATCTTGCCAATCGCATCCTCCGCCAGCGCCACGCATGCTCCTCATTCTCGGAGTTCGCCCTGCAGCTCAAAACAAAAGAGATGACCTACACCCGCATCAGCCGTGCCCTGATGCATCTGCTTCTGAACCAGAAAACATTGTACCCGGCCGGCTATAACCGTGTTCTCGGTTTCCGAAAAAGTGCCGGTGCATTGTTAAAAGAGATTAGAAGACGTTCTTCTCTGCCGCTCATTGCCAAGGCAGCCGACGCCCCGCGGCTTCTTACCGGCGATGCACTTGCCGCCTTTGAGAGCGATATACAGGCCTCTCTTTTTTACGAGACTGTCCGTTCTCACAAAACAGGGACACAGTTCGTCCATGAATACACAAAAAAGCTGGTTCTGTTATAGAACCAGCTTTTTTCCAGCAGCATCATCATCTGCTGCTGTGGAACTGTATAGTCCTCCACAAACAGGAAAACATTTTTTGTATCTGCACTTTCTCTTGTAAAGTCAAACTGCATGAAACGCATCTTACCATTCAGTATAAAATTGATCATAACATGATGCATGATGTGTTCTGCTGTTCCCTGTGTGATTGCTTCCATCGTCATCTGCTGTTTTATCCGATTAAGATCATCTATATTGCCAGATGCATAACGCATGAGTATCTTCAAAATCAATGTACAGGATTTCTATATAATGATTTTTAAGAGCTTTTTCATATATTGCAGCCTGAACCGCTTTCTCCAACAACTGAATTCCTCCTTGTTTTCTCATGTACTATTAATGCTTCATAGCACTCCCGCTATAAATTACTTTCATCAGTAATTCCACATCAACAGGCTTAGCAACATGTTCATTCATCCCTGCTTCTTTTGCCCTTATTCTGTCCTCCGTGAACGCATTTGCTGTCATTGCAATGATCGGTATTTTCTTTGCATCCTCTCTGTCCAGAGACCTAATCATCTTTGTAGCTTCATAACCATTCATGACCGGCATCATAATGTCCATAAGAATGACATCAAATTCACCAGGTTCACTATTTCTGAACAGTTCAACAGCTTCCTGACCATCCCATGTTTTTGTCACGTCGGCACCTTTTTTCTTTCAGGAAATCCTCTCTTAGCTGCCCGCCGTTTTCTGTTTCCATTTTAATATTTGTACTCATTTGTCTGGCACTTTCAATGGCACGGAGGAGACTTTTGGATTCCGAAGATTCATTATAATGGGTGTAGTGGAACACTGCACTTTCACATAGTTTACAATCTCCACCATTCTTTTCTCTGCTTCTGCTTTTTCTGCGTGGAAGAAATAAAACAGAGAGACTACAGCTACACAGATTCCTATCAGACCGCCGAGCAGCTGGATCCGTTTTTCTCCACCTCCAGATACTTCTGGGGATCATCCAGGTATTTTTCAATGATTTTCAGGGATGTGCCATCCAGACGCATCTCTTCCTGTGTCTGGCCCATCTGCTCACAGATTCCCCTGTCATCCTCTTTTGCAAAAGCAACGCCTATTCCGGTGATCATCAGAGGCTCTTCCAGGATACGGAAGCTTGCATCATAATCCTTCCTATACTGAACGATAGATTCCTCGTGTGCAGCAACCGCATCTACATATCCTTTTCCCAGAAACGTATAGATCAGCTCCCGGTGTCCCAGGATGATCAGATTTCCCAGCTTTGGGATCCTCTCATCCGTCCGGTTCAGAAAGATGCTTTCCGGTTTGGTTGTGGACTGGACAGCGGTAATCGTCAAGACGTCCTTCCATAGAAAAAACAGCCCATGATACAATCAATCTCGCCGCTCTCCACCAGTTCTTTTTTCTCCTCCCAGTTGATCTGGACAACCTTCACCTGTTATCCCATTCTTTTGAATGCTTCCGTAGCCAGTTCTACATCAATTCCTGTCGGTACACCATCCTCATTCAGATAATTGTATGGTGGATAGCTGTCGCTGCCGAGGGTAATAACAGGCTTTTCGGTTTCTTCTTTCGTGTTATCTGTGTTTTTGCACCCTGCCAGGGTGACTGCTAAATATCAAAAGTCCTAATAAAATTGCTATAGTTCTTCTTAATTTCAATGAATGATTATGTTTTTGCGTTTACTACCCCTTTTTGTCAGCAGTTTTGTGATCACTCTTTTTAATTGCGGAATATCAATCGGCTTTCCAATATGTTCATTCATCCCGGCCTCCAGACATGCTTTCCGATCTTCCTCAAAAGCATTTGCCGTCATGGCAATGATTGGAATCTTTTTGGCATCTTCACGTTCCAGCATACGAATTGCTTTTGTTGCTTCCAGCCCATCCATGACCGGCATCATCACATCCATGATGATGACATCATACTCATCCAACCTGGAATTCTGAAATATTTCAAATGCCTCTTTTCCGTTTTTCGCTTCTGTAATGTTCAGATGCTCCTCCTCCAGGATTGCATGGGCTATCTCCATATTAATGACATTATCTTCAACAAGAAGCACCCGTTTTCCTGACAGATCCATATCCTGTGAGTAGCTGTCCTTCTGTGAATCATTATTTTCAACCAAATAATCTATTTCAAATGGAACCGTAACCGTAAACGTGCTTCCTACATTTTCTTCGCTTTCCAGTTCTATCGTTCCACCCATCCGTTCAACAATATCTTTGACAATCGAAAGTCCCAGACCGGAGCCACTGAATGTTGTAGTTGACTGTTTGCCTTCCTGCGCAAAAGCATCAAACGCATGTTTTTGAAATTCTTCACTCATACCAAGACCGGTATCTGAACATACAAACTGAAAAACAGCTATATTCCCATCATCCGATAATTCTTCGCAATGAACATTCACTGTTCCATGAAAATGATTGTATTTAATCGCGTTGGAAGAAAGATTCATTAAAACCCTGCTCAGATGTACCGGACTTCCAATCAAATATCTGTGGCGGATTGTGCTTGCTTCCACGCCGCCTTCAAATCTTACACCATTCTCATAAGCACTCATTGCAACAACCGTCAGATTATTCCTTAACAGTTCTGCCAGATCAAAGGATTTATGTTCCAACACAAGGGAACCGGATTCCAGTTTGCTGATATCCAGGACATTGTTGATCAGATTTTGCAGATAATCGGCGGACTGAAGTACCTTCTTCCTGCATTCCCTTAACTTGACCACATCATTGTTATATTTTTCAGCGATATGGATCATCCCCACGATTCCGTTTAGCGGTGTACGGATATCGTGGCTCATACGCCGGAGAAAGGCTGTTTTTGAAAGATTCGCGCGATGAGCATCTTCCATGCTTTCCTTAAACTGTTTCTGATACATGAGTTCCCGTGATTTTTCTTCCGTAATATCTCGTACGACATAAAGCACATCCACAGCGTTTCCATGTGCATCTCTGCTCTTTACAATAAATCTGGCCAGCCGCCATTCTCCGTTTACTCCCATAAATTCAATCGAAACAAAATTCGTATTACGAAGTCTCTCTGTCAATGTATCAAAGTCAAGAAACTCCCGGTATTTTTCTCTCCCTTCCTGGGCGGCAAATGCTGTTGGAAGCCTTTCCATAACATCATCAATTTTCCCCTTTTGTCCAAGGATTTTTTGCACAAGGTCATGGCCTTTCAAAAGCTCATATGTCCGCTCTTTAACATTGGCTTGTACGATTGTTACATACAACGTAGCAATTGCGGCAATAATCTCTGACCTCTTTGTTGCCTCATCAAGAGCCTTTTTCAACAGTACCGTACTTTTCAGATTTTTCCTCACACATCCAAGATGTCCGCCAACATCAGACAGCAGTGTAATGGAAATCTCATTCTGCCTCAAATCAGGATTATCTACCCCGATAAATCCATTCATCTGATGATTGGCATAAATCGGCACCGCAATCAAGGAACATATTTCCTGTGTTTTTAACAATTCATATTCTTCCGGTTCAGAATTTTTTGTCGCTTCCAGATCATGAATCACGATTACTTCCTTGTTTTCAAATCGTTTCACCCAGTTCGGCATCGAACTGACCGGGATTGCCTGAAGGTTATCTATCTCTGGTGCCACTCCATCGGCACACCATTCAAATGTATTGCTCAGGCTGTCCTTCTGATCGGTTTCCCAGTCAAAAACATATACCCGGTCTGCCCCTGTATAGTTTCCAATCGCCTGCAACAAAGAGTGAATGATTTCTGACAGCTCCTGCTCATTTTCCACCTGATCCATAAGCGATATCTGATGCAGGATCGTGTCCATACTATGTAATTTTATTTGATAGAGTTCCTGAATATCTTTTGTTTTCATTTCCTATCCCCCCTGCAGTAAAACTATTATGGTTACGTCTGTGAAATAACACCGTAAGAAAGGATCCTGCTACGGCAGGATTCTCCGCCTAAACTTATGCAAAAAAACTGGTTTTATTATACTCTAACACTTTACTGCACACAAGAAAAACATTACCTTTTAGCGTTAAAAGGCAAAAAAAGGACAGCCGGTACATGGTAAACGGTGAAAACTGAGTAGTTTTTTATCAGTTTCTATTTGTGCCATAATTAGATCAAACGTAAAGGTCAAACCACTCGCCTTTCACTAAAGTTATTTTTAGTGCATACTTGAAAAAAACAATGGAGTTTTTCAAGGAAGACTAAAGACTATGGATCAGTGTACTCATGAAGTACGTGCAGAATACTGGAAAAAAATTATTCAGGCCTGCAGTCAACGACCAGCAGGTCAATCAGATAAAAACTGGATGGATGAGAATGGAATCAGCGAACAAAGTTATTATCACTGGCAAAGACGGTTCCGGCGACAGACATATGAAGAAATGAAGGAAAATACTTCTGTTCCTGCAGTGGCAGAAAAAGCGGAACTGACCTTTGTTGAAATTTCAAATTTGCTCATTTATAGTTACATATCAAACGGGCAGATTCGAAGTTGAATCTGCCCGCATAGATTTTTATGCCTCTTTTGTTTTTCCTTTTACCCATACGCCATTGGCATCCACATAATATCTGTCCTGGTCTACCCATTCAGAAACGGCCATGCTTCCATCATCTTTTACATAATAAATTCCGCTGATCCATTTTGATTTCTGCATTACTCCATTCTTATCCATATAATACCATTTTCCGCCAACCTTCTGCCAGCTATTAACTGCCATTTTTCCATCGGCGTTCAGGTAATACCGTTTTCCGCCTTCTGTCAGCCAACCGGTCTGCATTGCTCCATTATTCTGTAAATAATACCACACTTTATTTACATACTTCCAGCCTTTTGCCATAGTTCCATCGGCATTCAAATAATACCAGGTTCCCTTTTCCAACAGCCAACCGGTCTGTATTGCTCCATCGGCTTTGAAATAGTACCAGTTTTTATCTTTATACTGCCAACCGGTCTGCATCCAGCCCTGCGCATCAAAACAATACCAGGATTTTCCAATCTGGCAGATTTCATTTTTCGGATAAGAACCGTCGCTGTAGCGGTACCACCATCTGTTTCCGGATTTGATCCATTTCGCAGGTTGCTGTTTGTTTTCTACCTGGATCTGACATCTTGCGTAAGCTCGGTTCCTTCCTGGATTCCCTTTACATTTCCATTCGCATCTACTACAGCAATTGACTCATCACTGCTGGTATATGTCAGGACTTCATCTGATTTTATACTTGGATATATAACGGTGTTCAGCGATTTACTTTCGCCTTTTACAACACTCTGAACTGTATCCTGAAACGTAATTCCAAGAACACGGTCACAGCTTTGTGAAACATCCTGATACGGGCGATCAAATTGTTCTGCGAGCCGCGATAAAGCATTGGAACTGCCTTCCCCGTATATTGTAACCTGTCCACATCCAGATAAAGTCTGGCATCCAAAATACTCGCAGCTATAGATTCCTGCCCCTGGTGCCGCATATAATGTTTTCAAGTTTTCACAATACAAAAATTCACTTCCCCAAAAGTCATCAGACAGCGTGTTTATACTTGCCGGAAAGCAAATATTTTCTAATTCTTTGCAGCTGTCAAACACCTCGCCTCCAAGGAAAGTAAGTTTGGATTCTGATGCAAAAACTACCTGTTTTAACTTTTCAGACATCCACATGGGTCCTTCTATTTTCGCCACACTGGACGGAATATACAACTCTTCCAGATTCCTGCAGGTTTCATTTTCTTCATTTTCATATGTCTTTCCTCCCTCTTAATTATGATTTATTTTCACTAAAACTTCCCGCACACAGAATGTTTGTATGCGGGAAGTTTTAATTACTTTTATTTATCCTATAAGCTTACCATTTCTAAAAAAGCAACTCTTTCCATTGACCCAATGACGTCCTTCATATCCGCGGCCATATGCATCAAAGCAATAGGTATCTTTACCCAGTTTGTACTGCTGATCTGTCAATAATACTCCGTCCTTTGATGCATAATAAGTAATCTTATCAAGATAGAAATTTTCTAATACAAAAGTTGTATTCTCATACATTCTTCCCTGTGCATCAAATCCATAATATTTGCCGTTGATCTTCGCAGTGGTATTCTTCAGAATCATGCCATCCTGTGCATAATACCAGAAACCATCTACTTTTGACCACTGATTATTTGCCATTTTTCGCATGTTTCCCTTGGAATCTATGATATAGCGTGTTCCATAGCTGTCATAAACGGCTGCATTTCTCAGCAGTTTTCCGTTTTCAAAATAGCAGGTCACACCGTTGATACTGTGGGTTCCCTCATATCCGATTCCATCTGCATCATAGTAATAGACATCCCCGTTGGTATCTTTCCAGGATGTATTTCTTATCAGACTTCCGCTGGCCGATGCGCGGTAATATACTGTTCTTCCATATTTATCCTGTTCTTCAAATGTCTGATTTTCATACATATGACCATCATAGTCAAACGCATAATACGCATTGCCTATCTTCCGTATCGCACTTGTTACAAAAGCACCATTGGCACGATAATACCAATACTTTCCTATTTTGTACCAGCCATCTTTTTTTGCCTCATGCAGAACACCATTGCTGTCCGCTATATAAGATTTGTACGTTGTATCCGTATACAGACAATCTCCGATAAAATATTTCTTTCCGCCAAGTGTAATAAGACCATATACGCGCTTTCCATTTCCGTCATAATACTGCCAGTAATACTGAGTTTTATCATCAAGCGCATCGTAATCTTTAATTTTTATCCATGTATTTTTCAACAATGTTCCATCTTCTGCTGCTGCAGGTCCAGAATATACATGTTGCAATATTTCATCATTAATCTGAACCCCATTTTTACTGGTCAGCATCTTTCCATATTTACTGAACACATAAGTTTTGTCGCCGATCTTATATGCCCCATCTTTTACCATCTCACCGTTTTCATCTACATAATACCAGTTTTCACCAACTTTGTTCCAGCCTTTATACGGAAGTGGAACCAGTTTTCCCTCTGCACCGACTACATAAATTTCACCATCAATCTGCGTATACCCAACCGAGCACATCCATCCATAGCTGAATAAATATTTATTTCCATTGATCTCAACTACGTTATCTACAGTCTTTCCATCTCCATCACAATAATAAATGCCATTGTATGCTTCCTGCATTTTATTTTTTTGAATTTTTCCATCTTTTCCTACAAAATATTGGCCTTCATATCCCAAAAGAAGTTCTGTCCCTTCCGGTGCCATGCATCCGCTGTCATAGAAATAATACCTATCGTTTCCGATCGTAGCAAATGTACCTTTCAACAGTTTTCCATCCTGCACATAGTACCAGTTCTGGCCAACTTTGCTCCATCCTTCCTTCATTTCGCGCAGATAGCCATTTGCGTCTGCAATATAATTTTTCCCATCATAAACAGCTACTTCGTTCTGCCACATTCTTCCATTTTCATCAAAACCATACGATTTTCCATTGATCAGAACTACCGTATTTTTATAATAGCTGTTATCTTTTGCATAATACCAGGATTCTCCTTGCTTTAACCAGCCATTTTTATTTACCGTCAGCGTTCCATCGCTTTTCACAAGATATATTGTGCCCGCTTCCTCTACGACTCCGTGGGTCTGCATGATACCATCCACAAAATAATATCTGCTTCCATTGATTGTTCGAATGCCTTCTGCCATTTCGGCATCTGCACCGAAGTAATGCCAGTATTTACCGTCAAGCTTCCAGCTGTTTGTCATCAGCGCACCGCCTGTCTTGGCTAAATATCTCTTTTCTGTTCTCCGCCACTCTCCATTTTCATCATAAAAGTCCTCATATAAACTGGAATTTATATAATTATTCCTCTAACTTTCCCCATTTTATAGGCTTTCCCGCCTGTCCATTAGTGAAATGATATGTAGTTTCCCTTATTTTTGCCCTTATGAGATAATCACAAGGGAAATAAGGGAAATTTTTTAGTCATTGCCCACCACTTTATCAAGAAGCCGAACTGATTTTCGTTTCGCATCTCTTGTGGAGTGAGCATAGACGTTCATTGTGGTACTGACATCTGAGTGTCCCAACAATTCCTGCACATCTTTTGGGGCAGCTCCATTTGCTAAAAGGTTGCTTGTATAGGTGTGACGTAACTGGTGGAAATGAAAGCCTTCAAATCCCTCTAATGTTTTTGCCACCTTTCTGCAAACAGTCCCCAAAGTAGTTGGAAGTTCCAAACAACCATCCGGTCTTAAACAGACGAAAGAAATTTCTTTATAATCTGTCGGGACTTCCTCTGTTCTGTCTAAACAATAATATTCGTAGTACACTCTGTTTTTCTCTTTGACCTCTTTGTAGTAGTTCGTGTGATAAAGTTCTCCGTACTGCATTCGATTTTTTAACTGCTCTTTCCGGGCATTACGGAAAATCTCTACCAGTGTATCTCCAAAATCAACAACCCTTACTTTTTTCCGCTTGGTTGGTCCGATGATATATTTGCGCTTTGAGCCATCATATCGGATGCTGCGTCTTATGGTAAGGCATTGTTCTTCCAGATTTACGTCCTGCCATGCCAAACCGCAGGCTTCTCCAATACGAAGCCCGGCATAATAGGCTATCTGGATTGGAAGTATTGCGGCTGGGTTCTTTTTTTGCAGATAAGCAAGCAATCTTTCATAATCTTCTCGTGAAATTGGTTGGACATTTCCGTCCATATCCTCATCGGAAAACAAATCCACTTCATCCGTCTGATACCGCAGTTTAATATACTGCATGGGATTGAACGTAATATACTGCTTTGGAAATACTGCAAAACGGAAGGACTGCTGCATGACTGCGGAAAAAGAATGGATATAATCTTTGCTGTAACCCTTTCTCTCTTTTCCGTCGGGATGAACTCCCCCGAAGGAAAGCAAATCGAAGAAGGATTGCAAATGTTCAGAGGTTACATTTTTCAGTTTCCGTTCTGCCAATGGGTGTTTCTTGATATTTCGGATTGTTCCGAGGTAATTCTCCACCGTACCATTGCTGAGCGTACCTGTTTTTAATTCCTCCTCTGCCCACACATCCAAAAGCTGTCCGACTGTGAGATTTTCCGCTTTGGCAACAAATTTCTTTTTCTCATAATCATCCATTGCCTGACGGAGCAGCTTTTCAGTTTCACTTTTGCTTTCTGTTCCAACGCATTCTTTCTGAACAAGATTGCCGCTTGCGTCCTCTACATAGAAGCGGTAGTACCATTTCTTTCCTTTTTTTCTTACAGATCCTTTTGCCATAATCGTATGTCTCCTTTCGATATTAGACAATCGGAACTGATGAAATGCTTCGTGCGTGTAAGTATATCATAACTCCGGTTGTCTTACTATACCGATTCGGAATCTTCGTATAAGACTTCTGATAAAAGATTTGCAAGCCTTTGTTCTGCTGTTTTTGGTTTCTTGGAATAGAGCCTTACAACGTCTGCCATCTCATTAAAAGCATTGATGGTGTGAGTGATTTCCCTTAAGAACATAATCTCATTATATTCATCATTCGATTCAAACCCTATTGTTTTGGCAATATCCGTCTGACCAGCATTCCCCTTGAAGTTTTTGCAGGCGAACTGGAAGGAATCCAAAAACAGACCATATTGTTTTAACATCAGCAGTAATAAATCTTTTGAAAAAGCATCTTCTTCTTTGGTAAGGGCAAGCGGTAACTGTTCCAGAATATCTCCCATCGCATCACGAATCTGTAACTCTCTCTTATCCGTAATGTCGGTTTCATATTCATCTGTTTCCCCTTTGAGCCATTCCACAGATACATGGAGTGCTTCCGAAAGACCTTCCAGCACCATTTTTTTCGTATTGTCAATCGAACCATTCTCATAACGCAGGATTGTAGAAGCGGTAACACCCATCTTTTCTGCGACATAAGGCTGTGTCAGATTCAATTCCAGACGGCGCTGTTTTACTCTGCTGCCTATCAGCTTGCGTAGTTCTTTATCTTTCATGCTGACTGCCTCCTTTTTCGGTATGTATGAATTATAGCATTGTTTTTCTGTAATTGCAATATGCAACTTAAAAATTATTTTTAATATTTCGTAACGCTTGACAAAAAGATATGAAAAGGATATACTTACATCACAAGAATTGCATAATGCAATTTATAAGGAGGTGATTATATGACGCAAAGAAAAATTGCATTATCCATCGAAGAAGCTGCTGACTATACGGGAATCGGCAGAAACACCTTAAGACAGCTTGTAGAATGGAAGAAACTTCCAGTATTAAAGGTTGGTCGCAAAGTCCTGATTAAAACCGATATTCTGGAAATGTTTATGGAAGCGAATGAAGGTCGTGATTTGAGGGATAGAGGAAATGTAAAAGCCGTAACAAGAACTGCGGCAAATTAAAAAGGCGGCTTCCAAAGAAACCGCCAAAGGTTCTATCAGACCGAAGCCATGATATACCTACACGCAAGAAGATTATACCATGTGCTTCTTCTGATACGCAACCGAGAACTTATGTTTGTAAAAGAAAGGGGAATGTAATCATGGCAAAATCAACAAAAAGTTATGAAGAACGAATGCTTGAAATGGAAAAGAAGGAACAGGAAAGCCTTGAAAAAGCAAAACGATATGCAGCACAGAAGAAAGAACTTCTGAAACGAAAGAAAGCCGAAGAAAGTAAAAAACGAACCCATAGGCTCTGTCAGGTTGGCGGTGCGGTGGAATCCGTTCTCGGTGCGCCTATCGAGGAAGAGGACATCCCAAAGCTGATTGGTTTTCTGAAAAAGCAGGAAGCCAATGGGAAATTTTTTTCAAAGGCAATG
>NZ_QUIM01000010.1:0-55591 GCF_003480245.1 Blautia sp. AM42-2 | reverse complement strand
AGAAAGAAACACATACCGATATGGAGGAAGTGTAATGGCGGGGGGGGGATGAGTTTTTCATTCCCTTCATTGCTTTTTCATGAAGGGCGCACTTATGGACAACCAGAGGTCGTCCCAATAAGTTTGCCACAAGTGGCAACCGGTCTTCGCTCACGCTTGCCGGGCTCGTTCCGTCGGCGGGGCTTTCAGCCAGACCTGCTCATGCCGCAGGAGGCACTCTTCGCCAGAGGGGCGCATTCCATGCAGGCTGCTATGCGCAGGGCACTCTTACGCAGAGGGCGTTCCGGCAATACTGCTTTTTCTAAAACTGAAAGCAATGTTGCCGGAAATCTATGCCGGATGTGCAGAAAGGGGGAATCCAGACATGGCGATTTTTCATTACACAATCAAAATAGTCGGACGAAGTAAAGGGAAATCTGTTATCTCCGCTTCCGCATATCTCAATGGGGATGTGATGAAAAACGAGGAAACCGGGCGAATCAGTTATTACACTTCTAAAAAAGAAGTGGTCTACACCAGTCTGATGATGTGCGAAAACGCACCTCCTGAATGGCAGATAGTACCAGAAGAAAATATAAAACGCTTTCAAAAATCTGTCCGATACAAAAGGTCAGAAGATAAAGAAGCTGCTTTAGAAAAATTTAAAATCACATTTCAGAAACAACGGTTATGGAATGAGGTATTGAAGATTGAAAAAAGTGCAGATGCCCAACTTGGCAGGTCATTTGAATTTGCCCTCCCCAAAGAATGGAGCAGACAGGAACAGATTCAATATACAGCCGACTATATCAAAAAAACATTTGTGGATAAGGGAATGTGTGCTGATTGGAGTATCCACGACAAAGGGGATGGCAATCCTCATGTCCATCTGCTTCTGACAATGCGCCCTTTTAACCCGGATCATTCTTGGGGGAAGAAAGAAGTCAAAGATTGGGATTTTGTCAGAGATAAAAGCGGAAATATCGTGATTGATGAATCCCATCCGAACTGGTGGCAGGATAAGAAAAACCCTGACCGTCATGGAATCCGTATCCCTGTATTAGATGAAAACGGAATCCAGAAGATTGGTGCAAGAAACCGCCTGCAATGGAAACGGGTACTGACCGATGCTACGGGATGGAACAATCCAAAAAACTGTGAACTGTGGCGGAGCGAGTGGGCAAAGGTGTGTAATGAACATCTGCCTTTGCATAATCAGGTCGATCACCGTTCTTACGAAAAGCAGGGAAAACTCCAGATTCCTACCATCCATGAAGGTGCTGACGCAAGAAAGATTGAACAAAAGTTTCTTGCCGGGCAGGAAATAAAAGGTTCGTGGAAAGTAGCGGAAAATCAAATCATAAAACAACAAAACACGTTATTGCAAAAGATACTGGACACCTTTGGGAAAGTATCAGGTGCATTATCATTATGGAAGGAGCGATTAAATGACATTAGAAGAAAGCCGGGAAATTATACCCTTAATGGAGTCCATGATTGGGCAAATCGAAGAACAGCAGACCTTAATGGCAGAAATGCTTCTGGAAATGCAGAACCGGGACACCCAACTCTCTCTTATGCAGGAACAGAATCAGAAATTGCAAAAATTAAACAGCGAGTTATCCGAGCTGCTCAACATTTTGCCAAATACCGAGGAACTACTTTCCAAGATGGAAGAACAGAAAACGAAGATAGAACTTTTGGAAAACGAAAATCAGCAATGGCAGATATTGGCACAGAAGCTGAACAGCGAAAACAGTTTATTACTGAAACAGAACACCGAATTGCTGAACTGGAACAGCAGGTAGAGAAAGGACGTGATATAGATGAACGAATCCAGAGAATTAAAGAACGCCGAACAGTTGGAAGAACTTCTGCTCTTGACCGAGGAGATACAAGAAGAGTTGGAACAGAAAGACCAGCTTATCGTGGAACTGAAGACGCAGCTCAACGAATCTCTGACCTTGAACGAGAAATTAAACAAAGAGAACAGAGCCGGGAATATTCAAGCATTAAAGAACGACTTGAAGCTGGCAGACAGAGCATTGCGGAGCGAGAAAGAGAAGCTGCGAAGCGCAAACGTCACGATAGAGGAATGTCAAGATAAAATACGATGCTTAACACAACAACGGGATTATGCCCGGACACATCAGAAAATCGTAGAGATACCGGTAGAAAAGCCGGTACTCTATAAAAAATGCGAAGCCTGTGACCGGACAGCCTATCAGAATGCAAAAGCAAGATACGAAACACAAAAAGAGCAACTTGCAGGACAATATAAAGCAAAAACGGTAATGTTCCAAACAACCTTGTTCCTTCTTGCATGGTATTCGCTGACAACCACTCTTTTTCAGGCAGTACAGTCAGATGTGTTCCTTTCCGATTGCAAATCATTCTTCCATGATGCAGCATCATTCATACAAACTTTTATCGGTTGGACGATTGATGCCGGGCAATCTGTGGCACAAATCAGCACAAAAATTCCAAATGAGATTATAGCCGGAATCATATATTGGTTATTGATGATATTGGTTGTTGGAATATGTGTGGCAGGGACAGGGATACTGGCAATACTGATAGAAATAAAGGTTATAGAATTATATAAGAAAAACTGTTGGGATGTTATTACCCTACTGATGATACTGACAAGTGCGGCTGTCATCATTTATTTTGGAGAAGTAATTAAAAAAGCATTATCAATAAATCTGTTGTTCTTTTGGTTAATTTTACAAGGAATATATCTTACAATTCGACGCTATATAAGTCAAGATACTGATTGACTTGATACAAAATATTTGATAAAATATAAATAGAAATACAGCAGATCAAAGTAGGTAAAACTTATGAGAGCAAAGAAAGTGATTGTAGGGGTAGCTATTAGTGCAATGTTAATTTCTTCATCAATTCCAGTAATGGCATTTTCTGTTACAAACGGGAATAAGACATTTGATAAAAAGTGGGAATTGAGCACTACATCTGATGACGGAAAAGGTGTTTTGACTTATGGTTATAATACTCTTGCTATTAATGAAGATTATGCACACGCATATCATTCAACTAAAGATCATTACGCATATGTCAAGAATGGAAATGGTTCTTTTTCGGGTTCAAATGTTGGTAAAGGTAATTGGTCTAAAATTGAGGTTGCTCATAAAGGAAATAGTATTACCTACGGTAATAGCTACTAAACAAAGGTTCGGGATAATGGCTGAGTGGTTGGAATTCCAACCACTCTTTTTTGTGGAGTGTATATAAATGAAGAAAAAAATAAAATATATAGGAATTGTTTTGGTTATTTTGTTCTGTTGCTATAATTTATTTTGGTACTTCGGGAGTTATAAACCATATAACGAATTTCAGAAAGACTTCCCTGAAATAGAAGAATCTGGAGTAAAAATTTACACAGATAAAGATGGATTCCAGTATAGTGTGTCTGTCCCTGATTATTTGCTTTGGAATGGAAATCTTGCGATAGCTGAGTCAGATGTTCGATATGCACTAATTATTTGGATAAAACCATTTCACCAAGGAATAAGTCAAGGCGTGCTATTTAATGACTATAAGGATTTGAATACTCAAATTATGTTGTCAAGTAGCAAAAAAGCTGAAGATCAAGAAGATCAATGGATTGTTGATGAAAATAGCACAATATTGACTACGATATTTGAAAAAGCAAATAAAGTATGGAATCTGGGGTTGAAATAAATGAAAGCAATTAAAAACTTATGTTTGTTTTGTTTCCTGATTTTTGGAATACTTATGCAATCTGAAATATTTCAAGATCAGCTTTGGAACTTTTCTACAGCATATTTTACGTCATCACGCTATGAAGTTGCTAGTGAAGATATGTCGCAGTTTCTGAAAGATGTATCAGAAACTGCAACGGAGAATGATGTACATATTTTTTCTCAGTACAATGAAATCAATAATAAATACCTTTCAACACTTCATATTTATGGCGATGATAAAGTAATCAGACAAACATTAAAAAATACTGCAAACATAGAAGAATCAGAATATACCGCTTTAGTTTCCGGAATTACGAAAGTAAAATTTCATAATCTCTCAGAATTGCAAAGTACCTCTGTGGGTTATGAAAACTTTATCTCATACATAGGAAATGAGGACAATATTATCTCTGCATATCAGAAATTATCAGAAAAATATAGCTTAACTTATCCAGAATATTGGAATTCTACGGAAAAGGACATGATTTTTATTATATGGGGTATGATTATTGCATTGATGATTGTTCTAAATGTAATTGAAGTGGTTAGGCGAAAAAAAGAGGTTGTTGTACGAGTTTCCTTAGGAGAAAGTGCTGGTTTCATAGCATTTAAGGCTGCTTTATTCGATGTAACTTTTGACATTGCATTATTTATTGTTGCAAAAATATTGCTGTCAAATTATATATCGGGAGCATATGAGAATAGACTCGTCACAATTTTATATTCCATTGGAATTATTCTTTCCACTATTCCATATTGTTCTTTTTGCTTTTTTGATATTAGAAAGGCATTCGCAAATGCAACACACAAAAGAGGAGTGGATTTTTTAATTTATTCGTTAAAATTTATAGCAGGGGTAGCCGCTGTTTTTACAATTACCACTAATATTAGTAGTATTCATAATAACCTATTTACAAATGAACATTTGTTAGAAGAATATTATGATGCAAATTATTTTACCGTAAAGACTACTGATTTTAATGCTGAAAAAGAAGAAGCTTTTTGGAATAAACTATACAAGAATGAATATAACACATTAAAGCCTGTAATATGCTTGAATATTTTAAATGATAAAAATGATGTGATATATGTAAATAATCATGCAAAAGATATGTTACAAGGTTTTACGAAGCAGATAAATGCAGTAGAGAATGAATCTTCTGATTTGATTATTTTCATTCCAAAGAATAGATATTTTGCTAAAAACAAGCAATTAGCCTATGACTCCTTGAGCCATGTTTTAAATCATGATAATTTACAACAATTAAATATTCAGTACATAGAGTATAGCGAAACAGAATACTTTTCCTATTTAGATACAAGTAGAATAAATGGTATCGAAAAAAGCAAAAATCCGATAATTATTTATCAGGCAAACAAAGATTTAGCAGTCAATGGTGGGTATCTTGAAAGCTATAAAGCAGGAGCAGTTTTATTTCAATGTGATGAAAAACAGCTAAGAAATATCAGCAAAAAGTATGAAGATATGCTTGGAAATTATCAGCTAGTAATTACAAACGTACATGAACAGTATTTATATAATCACACATTTTTAATAAAACTCGTGGGATTTTTAAGTTCTCTTTGTACGATTGTATTGCTTTTAAATATTATGATTATTGTTACAGTAAGTAGACTAGAGTTCCGAGAAAATGCAATGAAAATTTCCTTGATGAAAATCTTTGGATATAGTTTATTTGAACGGCACAAAACACTTCTTAAAATGATTGTAGTGGAAAATTTTGTGATATTAGTAGGTATGCTTATCTATTCTTTATTATCGGTACAGACTGAAGTAGGAATTAGCATTCTTGTTAGTTCATTTATGGCACTAATAGAATTTACAATTATTTTCTTTAATATCACAATTGTTGAAAAAACAAACATACCGAAATCATTAAAAGGAGGTTGCTTATGATAACAATTGAAAATCTATGCAAAGCATATAATGATAAAATTTTGTTCAAAAATTTTCATTTGGAAATTCCAGATAGCCGTTTTTTGGTAATTAGTGGCGAAAGTGGATGCGGAAAAAGTACTTTACTTAATATGATTGGAGGTATTGAAACTCCTGACAAAGGTTCTATTATTGTGAATGGTTTTGATGTGGCAAAAAAAGGAAAAAAGCAGAAATATTTCAAAGAAGTTGTTGGATTTTTATTTCAAAATTTTGCCCTTTTGGAAAACAAAACAGTAAAAGAAAATCTAGAAATAATAAAAAAATCAGGTAGAACGGATATTTCAATAAATGAAGCTCTTGAAAAAGTTGGTTTACAGAAAGTAATTAACAAAAAAGTCTATCAATTATCTGGTGGCGAACAGCAGAGAGTTGCGTTAGCTCGTTTAATGCTAAAGAAATGTTCGATTGTATTAGCAGACGAACCAACTGGTTCCTTAGACAAAAAAAATAGTGAGATTGTTATGAATATATTGCATGAGTTAAGTGAACAGGGAAAAACAGTTATTGTTGTAACTCATAGTGAAGAAATTGTAGCACAAGAAAAGCATGTTCTATATTTATAATTACCCATAATAGAAGAATATGTTCTTTCGGGAGACACCTCCTCTAAGAACATATTCTTTTGGTTAAAATTGATTATAAAGATACTTTTATTTCAGTATATTCGCTATATTGATGGGATATATATTTGCATATTATTTATATGGATAAGGATTATAACTCTAGTGAGTCTTCTGCATCTACCCACATCTGTAAATTACCCTCAAGATATAATCTTGCATATTCCAAAGGCTCATCCACAGCCAATGAAGTAAGCGCACATTCTGATCCGTATGTGGTTTTTAGATTTTTTTCAGCTTTCCAGCAATCAATGCGAAGCATATATCCGGCACTTGTGTAAACATCAATACTATCGTGATTTATGTTGTATTCTGCATAAATTGTTCTCATCGTATCTTATCTCCATTTTCTTTTAATAATCAGTTATAGAGTTAAATATCGAAAACATTTCAATCAGTTCACCATGTCGTTATTGTTATACTGTGTTATGAAATTTTCTTTCCCTTATTTTTTCCCATATTAAGGTTCATGAAAACCAATGTGAGAATATAACACAAGGGAAAGAGTAAGGGAAAGCTCACTTGCTACAAACTTAGTATTTTCAAGGGTTTGCGAAGAATTTGATAATTAAATATAACAGTTATTAAATTTCCTAAAATATGTGAAATATCAACTGAAATATTTATTTTCATACATCTGTCCATATTCGTCAAAGCCATAATACGCATTACCGATTTTCTCAACGCATTCTTTTAAAACGGTTCCATCTTTCTGATAAAACCATTTTCCATTTGCTTTCACCCAGGTATCATTTTGCATTTCACGCAGGGTTCCATCATCTTGTGCGATATAATTTGTCTCCCCGTCGTTTACAACTTTTCCAGCAGCCATTAAACCTGCATTAAAATAATACATCTTTCCTGCGATCGTATGCACGCCTTCATATCCAGCACCATCTTCTCCAAAATAATACCAGTCACCAGAATATTTTACCCAGCTATTTGTTTTCAGGCTGCCATCCTGACCTGCATAGTACCTGGCAAGTTCGCCTTCATCCGAATACGCCCAAACAATTGTATCAACCTGCATTTTTCCTTCATGATCAAATCCATAATACTTCCCTTCAATTTCCGCCACACACTCTGTCAGTAAATCTCCATTTTCATCCCGATAGCTGTAGCTTCCATCCTCATTGGTGATCCATCCGGCTTCTGTTTCCTCTTCACTCACATCCCCATTTTCATCCTGTTCCGCTGAACTCTCTGAAACAGGATCTTCTGCTTTTTCTGTCTCTGAAACATCGTCTGTTGCTTCTGTTTCTTCTCCGGCTGCCTCTTCTGTTGTTTCTTCTTCGGATGCCTCCTGCTGCTCTTCTTCTGTCTGAAGTTCAGACGACGCTTCTGTCACTTTCTCCGCATCAGCGGCATCTTCCTCCGCGCTCTGTACGGCTGCCGTATCTGCGTTTCCTCCGGTTTCTGCGGACTGTTCCACTGCCTGGGTCAGATTACTTTCTGCCCCCCTCGATGCTGCCTGTACCGCACTCGGATCCATCAGGGCTGCTGCAAGCACAACGGCTGCTACTGCTGAAGATTTCTGTAATAATTCTTTTTTCTTCATTTGTAAAATTCCTCCTCATTCTGGTTTTTCTTACATATTTTTGAATTTTGTAAGTGAACTTATCGGTATGTAATGCATTATACTACGCTTTCTTTGAAATTACTATTTTTATTTGCGCAGATGGTAAAAAAGCCGGCAGCGATCCTTTCCATCCAGGAACACTGCCGGCTTTTCAGCTGTCTTTTTAGTTTTTAAACGAATGAATCGGTGCCGGGATTCTTCCGGTGCGGTTGACGAATGCCTCGCAGGAGAAGTTGTTGACCGGCATGATCGGTGCATAGCCGAGGAGGCCGCCGAATTCTACGGTCTCGCCCACGCCTTTTCCGATGACCGGGATCAGGCGGACTGCCGTTGTTTTCTGGTTGACCATACCAATGGCAAGCTCATCTGCGATGATTCCGGAGATGGTCGATGCTTTCGTGTCTCCCGGGATGGCGATCATGTCAAGGCCTACAGAGCAGACACAAGTCATAGCTTCCAGCTTCTCGATGGTCAACGCACCGTCGTTGACTGCGTTGATCATACCCTGGTCCTCAGAAACCGGGATGAATGCGCCGGAGAGACCGCCGACATAGGAAGATGCCATAACACCGCCCTTTTTCACCTGATCGTTCAGAAGTGCCAGCGCCGCTGTCGTTCCCGGTGCACCTGCGTGCTCGAGGCCGATCTCCTCAAGGATATCCGCAACGGAATCTCCGATCGCCGGAGTCGGTGCCAGGGAAAGGTCAATGATACCAAACGGAATGTTCAGCCGCTTGGAAGCCTCCTGTGCAACGAGCTGGCCGACACGCGTTACCTTAAATGCGGTCTTCTTGATCGTCTCGCAGAGTACCTCAAAGTTCTCGCCGCGTACTTTTTCCAGAGCATGTTTGACAACACCAGGGCCGGAAACGCCGACATTGATGATGGCATCCGCCTCGGTTACGCCGTGGAAAGCGCCTGCCATGAACGGGTTGTCGTCCGGTGCATTGCAGAAAACAACGAGTTTTGCGCATCCAAGGCAGTTGTTCTCTTTGCTTGCCTCCGCCGTCTTCTTGATGATCTCACCCATCAGTTTGACAGCATCCATGTTGATACCGGTTTTGGTAGAGCCAAGGTTGATGGAGCTGCAGACAAAATCCGTAACAGCCAGTGCCTGCGGGATAGAACGGATCAGAAGCTCATCTGCTGTCGTCATACCTTTGCTTACCAGAGCAGAATAGCCGCCGAGGAAATTGACGCCGACTTCTTTTGCCGCACGGTCCAGAGTCTGTGCAATCGTCACGAAATCCTCCGGCGTTCTGCAGGCTGCTGCGCCGACTAAGGCAATCGGGGTAACGGAAATTCTCTTGTTTACAATCGGAATACCGAACTCGCCCTCGATCTCCTCACCTACGGAAACCAGATTTCTGGCAGTCGTCGTGATTTTATCGTAGATTTTACGGTTCAGCTTGTCAAGATTGGAGTCGATACAGTCCATAAGACTGATTCCAAGGGTAATGGTACGAACGTCCAGATTCTCTTTTTCGATCATCTCGTTCGTTTCCTTTACTTCAAACAGATTTATCATGTCGTTTTTCTCCTTCGCTTTAGATACGGTGCATCATATTGAAAATATCTTCATGCTGGCAGCGGATGACAACGCCGATGGAACTTCCAAGCTCCTCCAGATCTTTTGCAAGCTCTGCGTTGGATTTCTCGCTCTTGGAGACGTCCGTTACCATCATCATGTTGAAATATCCCTGCACAATCGTCTGAGAAATGTCTTCGATGTTTACCTGGTTCTCTGCCAGATAATTACATACCTTTGCGATAATGCCCACGGTGTCCTTGCCTACGACAGTGATAATTGTCTTCTTCATGTTTCCATTCTCCTTTTTCTGGTTTTATGTCAAAGCCCCGGAAAAACCGGTAATGGCGGCCTTGCGAAAAACATGGTATGTAGCTCTAAAAATGTATATTTAAACCTCAATTAACGGTGATACTTCGCTTCTTTTAGCGACAGCGAGATGAAAATCACCCGAGTGATACGGATTATCACCCGTTGTGACCTCGCAGGCCACGGTTTCAAAGGCCAGTGCCTCATAATTATTTTCCTTGCTCAGATGGCCGAGCAGCACTTCCTGCAGATTGTCGTGCAGAATCTCGCAGAGGAGATGGCCTGCCGCCAGGTTCGATAAATGGCCTTTCGCCCCGGCGATCCGCTGTTTTAACGGATACGGGTACGGTCCGACCGCAAGCATGTTCTCGTCATGATTTGCCTCTAACAAAACGGCATCCAGCCCGGTCAGATTCTGAACCGTGTAATCGCTGTAAACGCCAAGATCCGTCGCAATCGCAATCGATTTCCCGCCGGATTCCATGCGGTAGCCGACCGGCTCTGCCGCATCGTGGGAGATCGTAAACGGATGTACGGCGATGTCTCCCAGTGTAAACGTGTCATCCGCGTGAATCGTGTGGAAAATCCCCTCCGGAAACTTTCCAAGGCTCTTCGTCTGCTGCATCGCCTGAATTGTTCCATCCGTTGCGTAAATCGGAATACCATACCGGCGCGCCAGCACGCCAAGGCCCTGGATATGATCGGAATGCTCATGTGTCACGAGAATGCCGTCCAGCTCCTTCGCGCTGCGGTCGAGAACAGCCAGCCCCGCCTCCACGCGTTTTCCGCTGATGCCCGCATCGATCAGAAGGCTTGTGGTCTCGCTTCCCGCGAAAATGCAGTTTCCGCTCGAACCACTTGCAATACTACAAAGTTTCATATTTTTTCATCCTATGGTCTAACTGTTTTTTTGTTTCCTCAAAATCGCCGCTGTTGTCGATTTCAAAATCGCAGTGGCTGCTGAATTCATCCTCGGAAAGCTGATTTGCCATGATTTCGCGAACTTTCTTCTCGGAATAGCCGCGTCCTTCGATCAATCGCTCCTTCCGGACTTCTTCATCCGCATAAATATACCACAGTTCATCACAAATTTCATCATATTTTTCTTCGATTAAGAGTGCGGCCTCCACAAAGACGTATTCCGTCCCTGCTTTTTCCGCGGCTGCAATGGCTTTTTTGATATACCGTTTTACCGCCGGATGAACGATCGAATTCAGGGCTTTTAACTTTTCTTCGTCCTGAAAAACGATCTCAGCAATCCGTTTCCGGTCAAGTTCGCCGGTCTCTGTGGTGATCTGTCTGCCGAACAGCTTCACAATCTCTCCATAGCATTCGCCGCCCGGCAGCATCACAAGGTAACCTGCCTCGTCCGCCTGGATCACCGTTGCATCATAATTCTGTCCAAGGTACGTGAGCACTTCGCTTTTTCCAGCGCCCACGCCGCCTGTAATTCCAAAAACTTTCATTCTTTTGTATCCTTTCGCTCCTGGTATGAGTGCGCTATTTCGCCTCGTACCAGTTGTTTCCTGTGTGCATATCGATCTCGAGTTTGACAGCCAGATGTGCCGCCCCGGTCATCTCCTCTTCCAGGATCTGTTCTGCCTTTTCGAGCTCGTCTTCCGGCACTTCCAGCAGCAGCTCATCGTGTACCTGAAGAAGAAGTCTGGTCTTTAACTGCTCCTCTTTCAACCGTTTCGCCACGCGGATCATCGCTATTTTAATAATATCCGCCGCCGTTCCCTGGATCGGCGCATTCATCGCAACGCGCTCGCCGAATGACCGCTGCATAAAGTTGCTCGATTTCAGTTCCGGCATCGGCCGTCTGCGTCCGAACATCGTCACGGAATAGCCTTTCTCTTTGGCATCCTCCACGCAGCGGTTCAAAAACTCATGGATACCCGGATACGTCTCGAAATACTGCTGGATATAGGCCTCTGCCTCTTTCCGGCTGATGCCGAGATCCTGGCCCAGACCGAACGAACTGATGCCGTATACGATACCGAAGTTGACCGCCTTCGCATTTCTTCTCTGCAGCGGTGTTACCTCTTCAAGCGGCACATGGAACACTTTCGATGCCGTCATGCGGTGGATATCCTCCGCCTCGCGGTACGCCTCGATCAGGTTTTCATCGCCCGACATATGGGCCAGCACGCGGAGCTCAATCTGGGAATAGTCGGCATCCAGAAAGACACAGCCAGGCTTTGGCACGAAGGCTTTCCGGATCAGACGGCCAAGCTCCATCCGCACCGGAATGTTCTGCAGATTCGGATCGGTACTGCTGATGCGGCCGGTCGCGGTGATGGTCTGGTTAAATGTCGAATGGATTCTTCCATCTTTCCCGATCACGGCCTGCAGACCGTCGGCGTACGTCGATTTCAGTTTGGCAAGCTGGCGGTACTCCAGAATATCGGCAACAAGTTTGTGATCCGGTGCGAGCTTTTCGAGCACATCGGCGGCAGTGGAATAACCCGTCTTGGTCTTTTTGCCGCCCGGAAGCTGCAGCTTTTCAAACAGAATCACGCCAAGCTGCTTCGGGGAATTGATGTTGAACTCCTCGCCGGCCTCCTCGTAGATCTGTGCCTCCAGCTCTCCGATCCGCTCCGCCAGCTCAGCTCCGTAAACGGAAAGTGCTTCTTTTTCTGCGGCGATTCCATCCGCTTCCATCTGACGGAGCGTAAACACCAGCGGAATCTCCACATTCCGGTACAGATCCCACATGCCCTGCTCCTTCAGCAGCTTTTCCATGTTTTCCTGTGCGGCAAATACAGCATACGCCTGATGACCTGCATACGACTCCTGCTGTTCCGGCGTCATCTTTCCTGCGGTCGGAATCTTGCTTCCGCCGAAGATCTCTTCCACTGCCGGCACATAGCGGTGTACGTACTCTTTTACGATATCATCGTACGAATACTGTGATTTCAATGGATTTAATAAATACGCGGCAATTCCGGCATCAAACAGATGGGCTTCATCGGCGTCCGGCATATCCTTCAGAAATTCTTTTCCGTCCATGACGCAGAAAAGCGGAATCTGCTTCTGCAGCTCAGTCAATTTTTCTTTTAAATAATCTCCGGTCAGGAAACCTTCTGCTGGGAAGTAAACAACATCCGGCTCTCCGCTTCCATACGCAACTGCCATACCGACAAGTGAACGGCTCCGATCTGCCATCGGTCCGTCCTTAGGGGTTTCTTCTGTCAGAAGAGCGGCTCCTGCCTTCTCCTCCTTCGCGATGGTTCCAAAGAGTTCTTCCGCCTCGGAAAAATCCGTTACGGTGCGCAGAAAGACGGCATCCTCTGGTTCTGCATTCGTCTCCTCAAAGCGGCCCAGCAGGTTTTTAAACTCCAGACGTTTGAACATCTCATACGCTTTTGGTGTATAAAAATTCGAGAGTGCCGCTTTTTCACGGTCGAGCTCCACCGGCGCATCGGTATCAATCGTTGCAAGTTTTTTGCTTAATTCCGCCAGATCATAATGATCACGCATCGCCTCTTTTGCCTTGTTCGGTTTGATCTCCTCGAAATGTGCATACGCATTTTCCAGTGTCTCGTACTGCAGCAGGATTTTCGTCGCGGTTTTCTCGCCGACACCCGGCAGACCCGGGATATTGTCTGCGGTATCGCCCATCAGCGCTTTCAGATCGATGATCTGTTTCGGGAGAAGACTGTATTTTTCCAACACCTCTGCCGTGTGGTAATTTTCGATCGTCGTCACACGCTTTACGGTCTTTGGAATCCGGATCAGAATGTGGTCCGTTGCAAGCTGCAGCAGATCGCGGTCTCCGGATACGATCGTAACTTCCATCCCTTCCGCTTCGCATTTGCGGCCGAGCGTTCCTAAGATATCATCCGCCTCATAGCCCTCTCTTGTGACAATCTCAATGTCCATTGCTGCGAGCACTTCCTGGATCACCGGGACCTGTTCGCGCAATTCCTGCGGCATCGGCTTTCTCGTTCCCTTGTACTGGTCATACATTTTGTGGCGGAATGTCGGTGCATGGAGGTCAAACGCCACGGCAAGATACTGCGGCTGCTCCTCATCGAGAATTTTAAACAGAATATTCAGGAATCCATATACGGCGTTCGTGTGCAGTCCTTCTGCATTGGACAGATCCGGTACGCCGTAAAAAGCCCGGTTCAGAATACTGTGTCCGTCCAGTAATACGATTTTATCACTCATAATAATCCTTTCAGCCAGGGTAATTCTATCACTTCAAAATAGTGCAGAGCCAGGAGCACCAGAAACAGAACGAGAATCAGCATCAGCACCCGGAAAAACGTATCTTTGTACCGGCGGTGTCTCGCTTCTTCCTCTTTTTTCTCCAGATCGCGTTCCAGAAGTCCTGTCAGATTGTAGGAATCGGGCGCGTCATCCTCAAAATATGCCATCGCACGGTTCACAATAAAATATGTCTCCAGTTCCTCGTGGCATGTATGGCATTTCCGGATATGGGAAATAAACGGTTCCATCTCTTTCTCCGGCATATTTCCCTGCACGTATGGCTGTATTAATTTTTCTGCTTCTTTACAGTCCATAAAATCCTGCTCTCCTTTTGTATCCGGCCAGTGTTTTTCTCTGGCCGTTTTTTCTGCTATCTACCATCATACACTATTTTCTCATAATTTAAAAGAGACAACCCGCCGAAAATGGGTTGTCTCTTGTTCTCTTATAAGATAACTGTTTTCTAGTGGATTTCCATTATGCACGGACAATGTTCGGGGTCTCTTTTCCTGCCTCGAAATCCAGCGCATTCTGCAGTGTGGTCTCTGCAATCGCACGCAGTGCTTCCTCGGTGAAGAATCCCTGATGTGAAGTGATCATAACGTTCGGGAAGGACAGGAGACGTGCTGTGGTGGAGTGCTCCAGAATCTCATCGGAACGGTCCTCGAATACGTTCGGGGTTTCCTCCTCGTATACGTCAAGGCCGACGCCGAAGAATTTTCTTGCACGGATTCCCTCGATCAGGTCGTCTGTCTTTACCAGACCTCCGCGGGACGTATTGACCAGGATCACGCCGTCTTTCATCTTTTTGATGCTCTCGCGGTTGATCATGTGGTATGTGCTGTCCATCAGCGGGCAGTGCAGGGAGATCAGATCACTCTGTGCCAGCAGTTCATCAAGAGTTACGTACGTAACAAAATCTTTTAAGGATTCATTCTGGTATACATCGTAAGCAATGACTTTCATGCCGAAACCGCGGCAGATTCTTGCCATAGCCGCACCGATTTTTCCGGTTCCGACGATTCCGGCGGTCTTCTGATAGAAGTTAAATCCCATCAGTCCGCCCAGGCTGAAGTCGTTTTCTCTTACTTTCGTATATGCTTTGTGCATGTGGCGGTTGACCGTCATGGCCAGTGTCATCGCATGCTCAGCTACAGCCTCCGGGGAATAACCCGGTACACGGCGTACATCAATGCCGTATTTTGCAGCTGTCTTTAAATCTACGTTGTTGAAGCCTGCGCAGCGCATCAGGATCAGCTTGACGCCTGCCTCATGCAGTGCTTCTACGGTTTTTGTTCCGACATCGGAGTTTACGAAGGCGCACACGGCATCGTAGCCCTTTGCCAGGGAAGCGGTTCTTGCAGCAAGGCCGGTTTTTAAATATTCCACTTCAATTTCTGGAAACTGCTCTTTGGTTCGGTCGAAAGATTCTCTGTCGTAGCTCTGGGTATCGTAAAATAAAATTTTCATAATGTTTTTCCTCCTCGCTTTGCGGTCATCTTATTGTTCCCGCTTACAGGTATTACTATACTTCATTGTTAAAACTTTGTCAATGTATTATTTGTTAAAATTTTATCAATTAGTAAATTTATTTTCAACATCTTTCACAACAGTACAAATTTACTGGATCACCTCGTCCAGGAACCGGGACGGCTCGACTTTTTTTTCAAACCGTTCCTCCACGTAACAGAGCGTCAGCTCTTTCCGGGCGCGCGTCATTCCGACGTAGAACATCCGCCGCTCCTCCTCGATCGCCTCCGCAAGGACTGCTTTCTGATACGGCATTACACCCTCGTTGACGTCAAGAAGATAGACCTTGTCGTACTCGAGTCCCTTGACGCTGTGCAGGGTGGAAACCATAACTCCTTCCGCACTCTCTGCGCGCTGCTTCTGTTTTTCCTTCATCTTCTGCTGGTATTCCTCAATATGTGCAAACCAGCCCTCGATGCTTTTCTGGGTCTTTGCCGCCTCCTGCAGCTCGTCCAAAACGGAAATCAGATCATCCTCTTTCAGATGGCGGTATGCAGCATATTCCTTCACATACTGTTCATAGCCGATCGCATAGCGGATGTAATTGACCGCGCCGAACGGCGATAAATGCGTCAGTGTCGTGATATCCTGCTCCAGTTTGCGGATCCGCTGGCACATCCAGTCTTTTTCTTCGTAATATTCCAGAAGTGCATCGAACGAAACAGTCGCCTCCTCAAAGGCATCCCGCGACAAATAACGGTTCGGGCGGTTGGCAATCTTTAAAAACTCGCCGCGCTTCCGGCTTCCCATCGCAAGATTCAGATACGTCAGCAGATCTTTCGCAATCCAGTGGTCATAGAGATCCGGCAGGGCATCCCGCATCTGGAACGGGATCTGTGCTTCCATCAGTTCCTCTACTGCTGTCCGGCAGCCAAGATTCGTGCGGAACAAAAGCGCCATCTCTTCATACGGACAGCCGTTTTTCTCCGCCTCCCGCAGCTCCTCGGCAACGGCACGCATCTCCTCGCGCGGGTTCTTATATCCCCGGATTACAACCGGAGCGCCTTTCTCGTTGTCGGTGGAAATCGCCTTTTCATACCGCTTTTTGTTGTGGTGGATCAGGCATTGGGACCGCTTCACGATAAATTCCGTACTACGGTAATTTTTATCGAGCACTACCTGCGCCGCGCCCGGGTAATCTTTCGGAAAATTCAGCATGATCTCCGGCTTGGCCCCGCGGAACTGATAAATCGACTGATCGTCATCCCCGACAATAAAGAGGTTATTTTCCGGCAGCGCCAGCATCCGCACAATCTCATACTGCACGGGGCTGATGTCCTGAAACTCGTCAATCAGGATATACTGAAATTTCTGCTGCCAGGCGCAAAGGACCTCCGGCCGCTCCAGAAAGAGACGTTTGCACTGCACCATCAGATCGTCGAAATCGAGTTTTTTGTTCTCCTTCCGCCATTTCTCATACGCCTCATAGATTTCGCGGAACTTTTCCTGCGGCATACAGGCGGAATAGTAATGTTCCAGCGGGATCTGATTGTTCTTCACAGTGCTGATTTCGCGCGCCAGATTTTCCTCGAGATCCTCTTCCTCCAGGTCTCTGGCATAGTGGTTGACCAGCTCGCGCATCAGCCGCCTTTTCTCTTCCTCGCTTAAAATATTGTTGCCGGACATGCGGTACGTATGGCGCAGAATCGCGTAGAATACCCCGTGGAACGTTCCAAAGGTGACCTGGGTACTCGTCTTTCCCATCGCCTTCAAATACCGCTCCTTCATCTCTTTTGCCGCCGCACGCGTAAATGTTACGACAAGAATACGAGAGGCGGAAATGCCGCTCGTTACAAGCTGGCAGGTCCGCCCCGTAATCACTGCGGTTTTCCCCGACCCCGGTCCGGCAAGGACCATCATGGGGCCGGTGGTATGCATCACCGCTTTTTTCTGTGAATTATTATATATCATTTGGATAATTTCTCAATCGCTTTGTCGATGCGGGCAAGAGACTCCTCTTTTCCCAGAACCTCAAGGATTTCCGTTGCGCCGGCCGGTGTCATCTGTTTTCCGGAAAGAGCGGTACGGATCGGCCACATAATATAACCGGTCTTGTATCCTTTTTCTTTTCCGAATGCGCTGAGCATCTCAAAGAGAGCATCATTGCTGAAATCTTCCTGCGCTGCCAGCAGCGGTTTTACTTCCTGAAGAAGTGCAAGGGAGGTCTCCTCGTTTGTCTTCATCTTTTTGTGAGTGTACATCGAAGCGTCGTACTCCGGAACTTCCTCGAAGAAGTCGATGAGGTCTGCAATATCCGGGAATACTTCGATTCTTGTTTTTACCATGGCTGCAATTTTCTTAAAATCGAGCGGACGGTGGATTGTCTTCTGGATATACGGAAGCGCCATCTCATAGAACTTCTCGTCGTCCATTGCCTTCATGTACTCGCCGTTCATCCAGCGGAGTTTTGTCATATCGAAAACGGCCGGAGATTTGCTGATGTGGTGGTAATCGAAGATTTTTACCAGCTCCTCGAGAGAATAGATCTCGCGGTTTCCTTCCGGGCTCCATCCAAGAAGGGCTACGAAGTTGACAATGGCATCTTTTAAGAAGCCCTGATCGATCAGGTCTTCATAAGAAGAATGGCCGCAGCGTTTGGACAACTTCTGATGCTCCTCGTTGGTGATCAGCGGACAGTGTACGTAAACCGGAACTTCCCAGCCGAATGCCTCGTAAATACGGTTGTATTTCGGGGATGAGGACAGATACTCATTACCGCGGACAACGTGGGTTACACCCATCAGATGGTCGTCGATGACGTTTGCGAAGTTGTAGGTCGGATATCCGTCGGATTTGATCAGGATCAGGTCTTCCAGCTCCTCGTTGTTTACGGTGATGTCTCCGTAGATCTCATCGTGGAAGGTTGTGGTTCCTTCGGTCGGCATATTGAAACGGATGACGTACGGTTTGCCGGCTGCCAGATTGGCCTCTACTTCCTCTTTGGAAAGACCAAGGCAGTGTTTGTCGTAGATCGAGATTTCTTTTCCGCCTACGTTACGCTTGCACTGGCTCAGGCGCTCTGCGTCACAGAAGCAGTAATAAGCGTCACCCTGCTCTACCAGCTGTTTTGCGTATTTCAGGTACAGACCTGCTGCATTACGCTCGCTCTGTACGTACGGGCCGCAGCCGCCGTCTTTGTCCGGTCCCTCGTCGTGTACCAGGCCGGTCTCTTTTAAGGTACGGTAGATGATATCAAGTGCGCCTTCCTGGAAACGCTCCTGGTCGGTATCCTCGATACGGAGCATAAAGGTTCCGTCATCGTGTTTTGCGATCAGATACGCATACAGGGCAGTACGCAGATTTCCTACATGCATCCGGCCTGTCGGGCTCGGTGCAAATCTTGTTTTTACATTGCTCATTTTTCTTTTCTCCTGATTTCTGGTTTTTCTGGAACAATCCTTTTGTCTGTTCCCTTCCACCATTTATTTAGAATGGAAAACAGCCCGGCGTTTCTTCCGAGCTGCACCATCCTTCCACTTTTGCCAGCGGCAATGCTCTTTTTCAGACCTCTACGCCGTGCTGTTTCAAATATTCCATAAAGTCGCCGACGGTAGAAAGGTCTGTCAGTTCGTCGGTGTCGATTTCAATTCCGTACTCGTCTTCTAATGCCATAACCATCTCGTAGAGATCCAGGGAATCTGCACCCAGGTCATCTTTAAAAGAGGTATCTTCGTTGATGCTGTCTGCATCACAGTTGAGCTGTTCTACTAAAATTTCTTTTATCTTTTCTAACATTGTTCTGCTCCTTCCTGCCTCTACCCGGCAGCCAGTATTTCTTTCGAAAAAAGTGTATCTGTTATTCCGGCATTTGTCAATAGATTTTTCTACTTTTACTGTTCTTCCGCCTGTGCCTCTCCTTCTCCGCTCTTTCCATCCTGGAACACAATAAAGCGGGAGACGCACAGGGCAATGCCGATTTCCGTCAGGATAAAGAGCACCGATGTTCCTCCGTAACTGATAAATGGAAGGGTAATTCCCGTTGCCGGCATCAGTTTCAGAACAACGCACAGGTTCAGAATAACCTGAATGGAAATATGTGCAAAAACGCCGCTCACCATCAGCATTCCATACGCGTCCGGCGCATTCTGTGCAACCACAAACAGACGGTACAGCAAGTAGCCAAACAGCAGCAATACAAGAAGCGCGCCAAATATTCCAAGCTCCTCGCAGATGATCGAGAAGATCATATCGTTCTGTGCTTCCGGAATTGTTGTAATCTTCTGCGTACTGTTGCCAAGTCCTTTTCCGAGAAATCCACCGGATCCAATCGCATAAAGTCCCTGCAGAATCTGATAGCTGCCTCCAGAAAGCCATTCATAGATACGATTCGACCGGAAGTCACCGCCTATTCTTTCAAAGATCTGCAGATTATTTTTTAAAATGATAATCGCAAGAACGCCAATTACCGCCGCGCCCGGAATCACACGCGCATAAAATTTTACCTCCGGGTCCGCCAGAAACAAAATGACGCAGGCGATGAGTCCCAGAATAATGGCGGTACTCAGGTTGTCCGTCAGAATCCACGCAGCCAGCGCCTGCAGCACGCCAAGTCCAAGGACAATCGCTTTGGCGCGGCTGGTACGCATATTTTTTCCCATCTTCAGGATAATGTATGGCAAATACAGAATCAGCCCCAGCTTTCCAATCTCCGCAGGCTGAAGACTGACACCGCCGATCCGGAGCCATCTTCTCGCCCCGTAGGCTTCATAACCAAGCGGCGTAAACCTTACCGCCGCCATCAGAAGGAGACTTCCCCAGTATACCAGTGCTGCAATCCGCTGGAACCATACACTATGATAATCTACAAACTTCGACAATATCACAATCCCCACCAGAACAATAGCAGAAAGCCCCGCCTGATGCGTGAAATAATACATATCATTTCCTTTGAATGTGCTGGCCGCCTCGTAGGCGCTCGCGCTGTACAGCATAATCAGTCCGAAGCTGACCAGCAAAATAGTGCAGGCCAGCAGGTTATAATCATAAAAATCCGAAGGAAGTTTTTTCTTCCTCTTTTTCTTCTTTTCTTTCTTCTGGGATGGCATGTTTACTTTCTCTGCCATGAAGTTTCCACCTCCATTGTTTTACTCCATTTATTTCAGTGCATAGCCAAGCAGACTGACAAAGCCCGGATTTCGGTCGGTTGTTCCGAGGATAACCTTACGCACCAGCTCCGGATCGTCCGTGATAATGTTGTCCACGCCGCAGTTGACCATCCGCTGCATATCTCCCTGATAATTCAGCGTCCAGGCACAGACTTCTTTACCAAGACTGTGCGCATGCTCTACAAAGCTTTCTGTGATGTACGTATATTTTACAGAAAAGAAGTCCGCCGCGTCCATATCCTCCAGGCCTCCGTACGACATTTTCATCGTATACCCGGTCTTGATATCCGGATTGATTTTCTTTGCCTGCCTGAGGAAATTGTAGTTCATGGAAGTCAGCACACACTGATCCACAAAGTCATTGTCCTCGATGATTTTCACCACTTTTTTGACAATATTCTGGTTGTGGCCGTTGTATTTTACTTCGATATTCAGGTTGATTTTTCCTTTCGCGTACGCGATGACTTCTTCCAGCTTCGGAATCTGCTCGCCGCGGAATTTTTTGTTGAATCGTACACCGGCATCGAGCTGGCTGATTTCATCGTAGGTCAGGGTCCAGATGCTGGCATTCAGACCGGTTGTCCGCTTCAGATTTGTGTCGTGCATAAGGACAATCTCACCATCACTCGTCTCCTGTACATCGATCTCCGCGTAATCCGACATGCTGTCCACTGCATATTTGATCGCGCTCATCGTATTTTCCGGTGCTTTTCTGGCTCCGCCCCGGTGCGCTGACACCGAAATATACTGGGAGGAAGCCGTTGCCTCTGCACGTGTTGCGCGCATGGCATATACAAGATAAACCGTTTCTCCCGCCAGCATGGCGATCGTGAGAACCACCGCTGTTACCGGACCACAGAAGGTGCGTACCAGCTTCGAACTCGGCTTTTTCGTTGTCCGGCTCTTCTGGTAGCCCTTTCGGGAGGAACGGATAAAAATCAGATACAGATACGTAATGCTTCCGACAAGGCCGAACGCTCCGCCGATCAGACTCATCGTCGATTTGACCCAGTCACCGTAGACGATGACGGTACTGACAACGGTAGACGGCGTTTTCACCAGCTTTGCATAGGCAACGACAGCCGTTCCGAAAATCAGATACAGAACCCACGTAATCAGAAAAATCATCACCTGGAAAGAGACGTTGATGCCAAGCTCACGCAGCACGCGTTTTTCCAGTGTCTGGCGCACCCGCAGATGAGTATTTTTCTCTTTTTCCGTCATCATGCACCGGAAAGGGATGGTGTAGGAAAACGCAAACGAGAACGCGACAAGCAGAATCGTCAGCACCAGCGGGATCCAGTATGCCGGGAAGGCATTGAAAATCTTCGTCAGGGAAACCTGAAGCAGTTTCATACTGCGGATGGCGCTGTAGCTGCTGTGCAGCCAAAGGTACGGGAAGCTCGCTGCCATGTAGAAAAACCAGGTCCACGGGCGGGCGCGCACAAACTGTGCGGCTCCTCTTCCGCCGGCAAGCATCATGACAGGAACGGAAATCCGTTTTCGTTTCCAGGAGGCCTCCAGAGCCGCCATGACAGCATAGATTTCAAACAGCATACAGAAAAAGAAAACAAGCAGAATTCCAAAAATCAGCAGAAGGGTCAGCGGATGCAGCATGATCTTGTTGAAGTTTTCCGATGTCATATAACTCGTTCCCAGCTGTTTTAAGGAAAAGTTGATCGCCGCATTGGCGAGTCTTGAAACCAGCTGGTTGGAAAACAGGCGGTAGACCGTCTCAAATATCACGATGCTAAGCAGGTTTTTCTGCAAAAGTTTCCATGCCATATTCAGATAAATTCGTATCATTCCTGCATTTTTTACTGCCTTTTTTCTCATCTGCTGTTGTTCTCTCCTGTCAGCCGCAATTCCCCCCGATGAATCTGTATGCAAAAATTACCTTTATTTTTTCTCTTTTGTATTTTACATTTGACACTTCGAGTCTTTTTTGAAGCTCTTTTTCTTTCTGTTCATTTTAAACTATCTTCCAGTATAACACAAAACCGGGTCTTTGAGTATTCTTTTTTCTATTTCTGGTTGCACCACTTCTGTAGTTTTTTTACCATGGCGGATGGGCTGCTTACTGTGCCGTCGATCGGCGTGCCGAGTTTTTTCTGCCAGGCGAGGATTGTCTGCGGACCGATATAGCCGTCCATGCCGGCCGATGCCCATTTCTGCATTTCTTTTACAAGGGCCGATCCGCCTTTTGGCGTACTGTCCCACTCGGCGGCTGTGATGCCATCACAGAATTTCCGGTTGACGGCCAGCTGATTGCTGATTTTTCCATCCTGCGGTGTGCCGAAAAGTTCCTGCAGACGGCGCGTCAGATTTTCGCCCCAGATTCCGTCCTCTGCGACTGTCTTTCCGGATGACTTTGCTGTCTCTGCCGATTTTTCTTTTGCGGGACCGGCATAACGGCAATACGCTGTATGGCAGTTGACCCAGCCTGCCCCTGAGAGAAGCCGTCCCCAGCTTGTGTTCTGGATTTCCGTCACCGTGTAGCTTCCCTGATCCCGGATCGTTCCGGCAATCCTGCTGTCCGCATCCGGTGCCTGACGGATGTTGAGGGCCGCTGTCTGCACCTGATAGATCCCGGGCGCATACGTTTTTCCTGTTCCGCTGCCTGCTGTTCCCGTTCCTGTGCTCCCTGCACCGCTTCCGATCATCCGCTTCATGCGGTCCCAGTCACCGCGGTTCATGATCTGGCTCGGACAGTATTTGCTGCAGATGTCATAATGACGATAGACTCTTTCCAGCGGAATCCCCGTCTCCCGCATGATCTCCCGCACCAGTGCCGCAGTATTCTCAAATGCTTTTTCATAATTATACCCGGCCTGCACACACATCTCCACACCGATGCTGTTCTTGTTGCCGTACTGCTGAAACAGATTTTTTCCGCCGTAATTAATGCCGACATGCCAGCACCCCCGGCTGTGCGGTGCCGCCTGGTAGGCTGTGTCACCGTCATCGACGTAATAGTGTGCGGAAATGTTCTGGAAATTCCCGTCATGCTGTGCTCTCGCATGTGCCCGCGCATCGGCACCTGCTGCGAAGTTGTCGGTGTTGTGGACTACGATACATTTGGGATTGTTTTCCGCATACGTATTCTGATTGCCAAGATACGACCGATCAATTCTCATATTCTCCCCTTTCTGACGGTTCCGACTGCTCCGGCATAACACAGATTTTTTGAAGCGCCGTTCACTCCGGCTTATGGATCTGCTTGATAATCTGATTCACATAATTGCTCAGCCCCGCCACCAGAATCCCCTGTGTGACCGCCGTAAAAACCGCCATCGCCCCTTCCTTCGCCGTCTCAATCTCACTCGTCGCCATCACCCAAACCGCACACAGCACCATGCTGATGCCGCCTAAGATCAGCGGAATGTACTTATTCTTCACCGCCTGCGCCTGCCGCAAAGCAACACCGAAAAAATACAGCACGAACGCAACGACGATGAGTTCGGGCTTTACATAATTCATTGCTTCCATGGAACATCCTTTCTGACTTTTCTGTTTTTGAAAGTCTTTTTTCTATATTATGATGGGATAATGATTTACGACTGGATAAGATTTTCTTACTGTAAACCCAAAAAATCCCACCTGTTTTTCAGATGGGATTTTCCAGTGGTGTGCTGTTCTTTGATTTTTAATTTACTATCTTGTGCAGCAATTCCCCTGACCTGCCCCTGGCTGCGGTGCCGCACAGAAAGTCTTTGCATCAAACGACGGATTAAACGCATAAAAGTTCTTCGAATTCAATTCATCCTGTACAGAACGCAGTGCTTCACCAAAACGCTGGAAATGCACAACCTCACGTGCCCGCAGGAAACGAATCGGATCTGCAACTTCAGGATCTTTTACCAAACGAAGGATGTTATCATACGTTGACCGGGCTTTCTGCTCCGCAGCGAGGTCTTCGAACAAATCTGTCAAAGGATCACCTTTCGACTGGAACTCACAAGAATTAAACGGAACTCCGCCAGCCGCCTGCGGCCAGATGCCAGTTGTGTGGTCTACATAGTAATTGGCAAAACCAGAGTTCTGAATTTCTTCCAGAGAAAGATTGCAGGTGAGCTGATGAACGATCGTTGAAACCATCTCAAGGTGTGCGAGTTCTTCTGTCCCGATGTCATTTAAAACACCTGCTACAATCCGATTTGGTGCCGTAAAACGTTGAGACAGATACCGCATGGAAGCTCCCATCTCTCCGTCGGGGCCACCGTATTGACTCATGATAATTTGGGCGATTTTGGGGTTTGGTGTCGTGATGTTTACAGGATACTCGAGGCGTTTTTCATAATTCCACATCCGTCAGCACCCTCCTTTCCGGTTGACTTCCCACGGCCATGGCTGCATAACCCATTCGAAAGAACGGCTCATGCGGTCGTTGGCGGTATCGATCGTGAGCGGGCCGTACTGTTCGGCGTACTGTTTCAGTGCTTCTTTTCGAAGCTCCACTTTTTCCCGGAAAAAGGCAAGTGCATCTTCATCCTCCGGGTGGGTGTCGAGGTAAAGGTTCATTTCAACAACAGCAAAGCTGACCTGATCAATCCATGCGAGCAGCTTTTCACGGGATGGCATCTGCGGCATCATAGGCACTCTCCTCCTCCCTTTCCACAGAATGGTTTACAGAGTTCCGGAAATAAGGTTCCATTTTTTAATGCAGCGGAAAGATCATAGATCTGTTCAAACCGCTGCATCGGAACGTACGCCATTGCAGGTATCATATGATCTACATGCTGCATTTTCCGCGGGAAATTCCTTGGTTCCATCTTCAGTTCCATATTGTTTGAAGCGGCGCGGCGGTTCTGCATATTGTTCGCACCGCAGCAGCCGCGATTCATACGGGATGAATCCATACCATGTTCCTCTTTCATTTTCTGTTCTTTATAGAGTATGAAGAAAATAAGAAAGTGTCAAAAAAGGCAGCGGTTTCTCTTCCGCTGCCTTTCTGTCATACTAATGAAATTTTCATCAAAACTGCATCTCATACAAATGCGCATAAATCCCGCCCTTCGCGAGCAGTTCCTTATGTGTGCCTTCCTCCGCAATTCCATTCTCCGTCAGCACCAGAATCCGCTTTGCATTCCGGATTGTGGACAGCCGGTGCGCAATCACGAAGGTTGTCCTGTCTTTCGCCAGAAGTTCCAAAGATTTCTGGACGACTTTTTCGCTTTCGTTGTCGAGCGCTGAGGTTGCCTCGTCGAAAATCAGGATCGGCGGGTTTTTGAGGAATACGCGGGCGATAGAAAGCCGTTGTTTCTGGCCACCGGAAAGTTTTACGCCGCGCTGGCCGATATCGGTGTCGTAGCCGTCCGCCAGCTCCATGATAAATTCATGTGCATTGGCCGCTTTCGCTGCGCGGATGACCTCCTCGTCGGTCGCATCCGGTCTGCCATAGCGGATGTTGTCGATGATCGTTCCCGCAAACAGATACACATCCTGCTGCACAATACCGATCTCATCGCGCAGATCCTTCAATTTCACATCGCGGATATCCTTTCCATCCAGCAGAATCCTTCCTTCTGTCACATCGTAAAAACGCGGAAGCAGAGAACAGAGTGTCGTCTTTCCGGCGCCGGAGCTGCCGACCAGTGCCACATAGTCGCCGGCCGGGACATGCAGATTCACATTGCTTAACACGTTTTCCTTCGACTCCTCATAATGGAACGAAACGTTTTCAAAGGTTACTTCTCCCTGCACATTCTTCAGTGGCAGTGCATCCGGCTTGTCCTGGATGTCCGGTGCGATGCTCATAATTTCCAGGAAACGTTCGTAACCGGAATAACCATTCTGGAACTGCTCCGTAAAGTTCACCAGCTTTTTCACCGGATCTGTACAGTTGTTGATGTACAGAAGAAAGGTAACCAGATCCGCCGCCCCAAGCTTCCCGCCTGTCATCAGCAATGCGCCGACAATCAGCGAAATAACGGTAATCAGCGTCGAAAAGGCTCCCATTCCCGAATTGTAAATTCCCATATAGCGGTAGCTGACCTTCTTCGAATCGACAAAACGGTCATTTCCCGCATTGAACTTACGCATCTCCTCTGTCTCATTTCCAAACGATTTGACAACACGGATCCCCGAAAGGCTGTCCTCGATCTGACTATTGATATCCGCAATTCTGCGGCGGTTTTCCTTGAATGCACTCTTCATGCGGCTGTTCATTACCAAGGCAAACAGCAGCATCACCACAATAACCACAAGCGGCACACATGCCAGCATCGGATTTACCACAAACAGGATAATCATCGCGCCGATCAGTTTGATAAACGAAATGACAATATCCTCCGGCCCATGGTGTAAAAGCTCACTGATATCGAACAGATCGCTTGTGATGCGTGACAGCAGATGGCCGACCTTCTGGTTATCGAAAAAAGCAAACGAAAGCTTCTGATAATGGCCGAAGATCTCGTTCCGCATATCATGCTCAATCCGCGCCCCCATCACATGGCCGTAATAGGCAATATAAAAGTTACAGTACATTTCAACCAGAACCATAGCAATCATCAGAATACCAAGGCGGATAATCTCACCCGTTGCCTGCTCCAGCGGCTTTTCCACAACCGTACTCGTAATATACCGTACAATCAGCGGAATCACCAGTGTAATGGCTGCTCCAAGCATTGCAAAAAACATGTCGGTAAAAAACAATCCCTTATATGGAATGTAATACCGCGCCAGCTGGCGGATTCTTCCCTTCTCTTTTCCGGTTTCTTTTTCTTTACTCATCCTGTCCTCCCTTTCCGTTGGAAACCATTTTATAATCTTTTCGGAACTCAGACGGTGATACGCCGCATGCCGTTTTAAATGATTTCATGAAATGCTTATCATTTTCAAATCCAACCTGTTTGGCAATTTCCGTAATTTTATCTTCTGTTTGAATCAACAGACGCTTTGCCTCCGCAATGCGGATCTCCTTCAGATAGTTCACAAAATTCACACCGGTATGTTCTTTAAACGCTGCTGAAAACAGCGAATAATTCATACAAATATGGTTAGATACCATTGCCATATTCAGATCTTTTGCATAATTTTCCCGAATATATGAAATTGCCTCTTCCATTTTTTCTTTTCCGGCTGTCTGACTTTTCAGGCTTTCCCTGTAAACGTGTATCCATTCTTCAAACGCATCCAGAAACAGATCTGCATCACGGTACTGCAGAGGACGCGGACATTTTTCCTGTTTTTCCGGCATGCGGTAAAAAAGATCCAGTTCTTTGCAGATTGCTTCCGTCACTGTCAGAAGCTGATAGGGGGAGACCCTCTGATGCGCCGCCTCAAAATACCAGTTCCGCATTTTTCGCAGCACAGTATCTGCCCGGTCCGTTGGCACCTGCAGAATAAATTTTTCCTGAAACTGTGCCAGCTCCGGCTTTTCCTCAAAACATTTTTTCTGATATTCTTCCACAGGATTTTTCTGTATAAATGCCATTTCCCGGGCCAGCAGTGCTTCCTGGTATGCCTCTGGAATTTCCATCACAGAACGATGTTCTTTTCCCACTCCGAGACAAAATCTCTCATCTTTTTCTTTCATGATCCGCTCTGCCTCCGGTTCCGGCAGAAGATACAGAACTCCTCCTTCTACGCCTTCCAGCAGAATTCCGCTGCATTTCGAAAACCGTTCCCCATTTGCCTTGCTGGTCAGCAGGATCCGGAAGCTGTCGTTTCCGATGTGGCGCCGGATCCTGCTTTCCATATCCATCCATTCTTTTTCTTCGGCCATTTCTGCATTCATCATCAGATAACGGAGCTGATTTAAAAAGCACCGTTCTTCCTCTTCTTCCGTTTCCCGGGTCTCCGAAAGCTCTCGTTCCAGATTTTCCAGAAGCTGTTCTATCGTCTCCCGCTTGATCGGTTTTAAAATATAGTCCCGAACTCCATGTTTCATCATTTCAACCGCATAGGAAAATTCATCATAGCCACTTAAAACAATAACAACAGGTTTCTGTGACAGCTCCTCCATTTTGTTGACCAGTGTCAGACCGTCCATTTTGGGCATACGGATATCAGTGAACATGACGTCCACCCTCTGTTTTCTCAAAATCTCCAATGCCTCTTCTCCGTTTCGACACTCCAGAATCTCCTCCACCGGCACGCTGCTTCGCCGGATCATCGCCACGATTCCCTGTCGAATCAATTTTTCATCTTCTACAACCAGCAGTGTATTCATTTTCTTTTTCTTCCTCTTTCTCGTCACCCTCTTGATCCATCGGAGAATATTTCCCCCTCGTGATGGGAAGATGAATGCTCACCTTCGTATAGCAATGCTCTTTTGTATAAACTGACAGTCCATACTCTGTTCCAAATTGAATGTGGATTCTGTCCTGTACATTCCGAAGCCCGATTCCATGTTTCGGCTGTGTATCTGAATTCAGGCGCATTCTTAGTTTACGTCTCAGAATTGCAAGCTGCTTTTCTGACATGCCTATTCCGGAATCTGTGATTTCAATCTCAAAGCTCTTTTCATGCTCTATTCCTTTGATTTCAATGACGGCGTCTGCATCCAGCTCCTCAATTCCATGTGTGATTGCATTTTCCACAATCGGCTGAAGAGACATCTTGGGGATATCCTGCCGATACAAATTTTCCGGTATCTGAACAGATAATGTAATTGTGAAATCATACCGCAGATTCATCAGTTCCACATAGTTCTGAATATAATTCATCTCATCCTGAACGGTTACCAGAAATTTATTCCAGCGCATATTGTAGTGCAGCATTTCACCAAGTGCTGTTACCGCATCGGAAATCGTATACTCTTCATCAATCTCAGCCATCATCTTAATGGATTCCAGAACATTATAAATAAAATGAGCGTTAATCTGGTTCTGCATTGCCCGGATTGCCGTATCTTTCAGCGCTGCCTCCCTTTTGATGCTTTCCTCGTTCTGTTTCTGAATTCTCTCCAGCATTCCGTTGATACCATAGCTCATTTCCCGCATCTCTTCTGCGCTGTAACAAACCTTTATCTTTGTTGTTCCATTGTCAATCTGACGCATCTCACACAGGACGTCATAAAACTCCTTCAGCAGGCCACGCACAATCAGATTGACCACCACAATCAGAAGCAGCCCGAAGCCGGCAAATTCAAGCAGCATTCTCTGCTGCTGTTTGATCATGTTTCCGGTTGCATCATCCAAATTGGTCAGTGTTACAAACATTCCATTGAGTTTATCGACTTTCCGAAGCACAATTGCAACGTTTTTCCGGTCAATCACCGCGCTCTGCTGACTCTCTTTTCTGTCACGGATTCCTGCCCGGAACAGAATCAGCCCCCGATAGGACTGCCATTTGCAGGCTGCCGCTGTTTTTCCGCAGTCATATAAATTCCAATTTTCATCAACAAAGCAGGCCCAGCTGCTGTCACCGGATCGATAAATTTCGGGAAATATGTCTGCCATACGCATGGATACCTCGATCACGCCAAGCCTTCCTCCGCTTTGATCCCGCAGTTCCCGTACATAAGTCATCAAATGGGAACCTTCTTTTTTTGTACCGGAGATAATATTTTTTTCCTGTATGTCAAAAAACCACTGTCCTCCGCCCTGATAGCTTCGGTACCAGGCGCAGTTTTTCATCTTTTCCTTCTGGTACAGGATCGGCTGCTGCTCCAGAAAACCATCTGCCATGGCAAAAATATGGATCTGGTACAGATCTGGCATTGCCTCCTGCATTTTATCGATTATGCTGATGCTGTTGTTTCGAAATTGCTGATAATAGCTCTCCGAGATCTCCTCTCCCCTCCTGAGATGAAGAAGATATTTTTCCAACGGTTCATACTCCTGCAGCGTATCTACAACCATTGAGCAGGCATTCGCTTTTGCATTCACCTCCGCACAGGTAAGATCTATTGCCGTTACTGCTTCATTTACCCCATGATCTATGGCATTCTTTTTGATACTCCTAAACCCAAAGCACATCATGCCAAAAAGCGGAATAAAAATAAAGATCAACGTTGTTACGGTAAATTTTTGGTTCAGTTTCAGTCCGCGAAACCAGTTTCGCATTTTTCATCCCCCAGTTTTCTTTTCGGTTCTGTAACCTTACTAATTTTACCAGTTTTTTCTTTAAAAAGCAATTTTTTCAGAAAAATTATTGACAAAAAGAGAAGACGGTACACTTTTTTTCCGTGCACCGTCTCTCTTTTCGCAAGACTCATATATGACGCAAAGCATGATTCCAGGGAAACAGCTTTCGTACCATTGTTATACTGTTGTCAGATCCCACGGTTCATAAATCTTTGGAACATCGCTGATCAGACGTTTGGTATACGCTGCTGTCGGGTGAAGAATTACTTCTTCTGCCGGTCCCGATTCCACAAATTTTCCATGCTCCATAATATAAACATTATCGGATACATAGTAAGCAAGACCAATATCGTGGGTGATGAAGATAATCGTCATATTAATCTCATCACGCAACTTCAGCAGCATATCCAGGATCGTTGCACGTGAGCAGGCATCAATCATAGACGTCGGCTCATCGGCAAGCAGAATCTTTGGTTTCAGAAGGAAAATACGTGCAATCATCAGTCGCTGCATCTGGCCTCCTGACAGCTCAAATGGATATTTGTTTGTCAGTTCTGCGTATTTTAAGTTTACAAAGCTGCAGGCCTCTGTCATCAGACGTTCTTTTTCTTCTTTCGGCAGATTCTTGTCACCGCGCATATTAATGCAATCCAGCAGAACAGAATCTACACGTTTAAACATATTGTAGGAAGCAAACGGATCCTGGAAAATCGCCTGAATTCCCTTCCAGTACTCTTTTTTCTTCTTTCCGTTCGAGATGTCTCTTGGTTTACCCTGGAAATCAATTTCACCTTCCGTTACGCTGATCAGCCCGAGCAACATCTTCGAAAGGGTTGTTTTTCCGGATCCGGATTCTCCTACGATAGAAACAAATTCACCTTCATGAAAATCGAAATCAACATGGTCTACAGCGACCGTTTTTGCATCGCCAAAGCCAAACACTTTCGTTACGCCTCTTCCGGAGAGGCATGGTTTTAATTCTTTACCATCACGCATTTGCATACACCTCCCGAACCTTTCTCTCAGACATCAGGCAGCGGTACTCTCTTCCGTTCGGCAGTTCGATGACCTCTGGTTTCATACCGCGGCAGGTTGGCTGTGCATAAGGACAGCGGTCTGCGAAACGGCAGCCCTCCGGCGGATGCTTCAGGTTTGGCGGAGTTCCCGGAATTGCAGTCAGCTTCTGTTCTCTTACACCTTCCTCCGGAACGATGATCGATCCCATCAGACCTTTGGAATATGGATGCAGCGGATCGAATACCATTTCTTTTGCGGTACCTTTTTCTACAATCTGTCCAGCATACATAACCATAATATCATCGGTTACGTTGTAAAGAAGCGGCAGCTCGTGTGTGATGAAGATCATGGATTTGATAAATCCTTTTTCCATCAGATCACGCATCATTTTAATAACCATTTTCTGGGAAGTTACATCCAGCGCGGATGACGGCTCATCGGCGATCAGTACCTTCGGAGAAAGAATGGTCGAAATTGCGATAACGGTTCTCTGTTTCATACCTCCGGAAAGCTCAACCGCATGCTTCTGCAGTACCTCCTCCGGCAGGCCTAAGATCTGAAAACGTTCTTTTGCCAGATCATAAATATCCTTTCTCGGCATTTTCGGATCATGCGCATGAATAACGTCTTCTACAAATCGGATGATTTTCTGTGTCGGGTTCAGAGCATTCATTGCTGCCTGCGGAATGTAGGCGATCTCATTGCCCAGAATATTTTTCCGGACATCGTCTGGTTTCATTCCGGAAATTTTTCTTCCATCTACGATAATATCGCCGCTGATGTAGTGAAGCGGTGCGAAATAATAGCCCATCAGGGACAGTGCCAGCGTCGATTTACCACAGCCGGACTCACCTGCTACACCGAGGGATTTTCCCTCCTCAATCTTCAGGGAGACTCCGTCTACGGCGTATACATCTTCATGAAAACGAGTTACATATTTCGTTTTCAGATTGTTTACTTCCAGCATTACTTTTCCCATAGCTGCCTCCTTAGTCTCTTAACTGCGGGTTGAATACCTGGTCAAGACCGGTGTTCATCAGGTTAAGAGAGAATGAAATAAGTGCGATTACAAGAATGACCGGGAAATATGCCCACCATGCACCATTTAAGTGCGCATTGTACTGGGTTGCCCATTGCATCATAAGACCAAGTGTTGCCGTCTTTGTGGTTGCCGGTCCAAGTCCGATCATAGAAAGCTGTGCCTCAGCCAGAATTCCGGAGGAAATCTGGAGAATGAAGGCCATGACAACGTAGGATGCAACGTACGGAAGGATGTCGGTAAGGACAATCCGCAGCATGCTGTGGCCGGACAGCTTGGAAAGGTTTACATGGTCACGGTTTCGAAGAGAAATAACCTGGGAACGTACGGAACGTGTTGTCCACGGCCATGCGGTAATTCCGATCAGGAGTGCCACCATCATGATTCCCCTCTGAGACTCACCTACGCTGTAGGAGATGAGGATCAAGAGAACGAAGGATGGGATAACGGTGAACAAGTTGGTAAAGAACAGAATCAGGTTGTCCACAAAACCTCCAAGGTAACCTGCAAGAAGTCCGAGGAACAGTCCGATCACGGTTGCAATGATTCCCGCAACCAGACCAATTTTCAGGGATGAACCTGTTGCAGAGATCAGCTCGGTCAAAACATCACGACCAAAGTTATCTGTACCAAGAACAAAGTTCTGACGGTTAATGACATCTTTTTCATTGATGTACTGCTTGCTGTCGATGCTCTGAACCTCTTCCAGCTCACCGGTCTCTTCATTTTTCTCGGCAATAATAGTTGGAACATCTTCTAAAATACCATCGATCTCTTTGTCGAGACGCTGATATTTTTTCTTTTTTGCTGCGATAAGGCCTTTCTGTTCTGCATTTGGGTCATATTTTTCCTCCCAGAGAGCAATCAGACCTTCTGCATCGGTAACATCGATTTCACTGGCATCTACACCGCCGTATTTTTCCAGCCATTCTGCCATCATAGAACGGTTGTCCATTGTCAGTTTGCTTTCAACGATGGATGCGGTTGCATCAACATTCATCTTATACGTTTTGCCGGAATTTACAGTGTCCTGAATCGAAAGATAGGTACCCGGTTTGAAAAAGTTTCCGTTTCCGATCATTGCCAGCGGATCTTTTGCCACAACAAGCGGATAGATGATAATAGTCAGGAGAATTGCCAAGAAGATTACAAATCCTGTCACGAATTTTCCTGAATGAAAAATCTGTTTGATTGTATTTTTCATAGCGTATTCTCCTTTCTAATCCTGCTGGGATGCTTTGACACGTGGGTCAATGACTGCATACAGAAGTTCAACAAGCAGGTTGGCCAGCAGAACCATGATAGTAATGATTAACGTACAGGCAGAAAGCAGCGGATAATCCTGGCCGGTAACTGCTGAGAGCATCGTTGTTCCAAGTCCCGGATAACTGAATACCATCTCAGCTACCAGGTTACCGCCGATCATGGTACCAAGGGACATTGCAAGACCGGTGATCTGCGGAAGCATTGCGTTACGGAACACATATTTCACAATCGTATGATCCTTGATTCCAAGGAAACGACTGTATTTTACATAGTCGGCATTCAATTCATAAATTGACATTGAACGCATACCAATAGCCTGGCCGCCGATTGTGATGATTACGATAGACCAGAACGGCAACTGGTAATGTGAAAGCACAGATTTCATAAAAGCAAGGCTCATATGCGGAATCATACTGCTCGCATAGCCGCCTGCTGCAGGTGCAATATGTAATTTCAGTGAGAAAATAAATAAAAGTACGGTTGCCATACCAAAGGCAGGTACGTTACTGATAAACAGGAATGCCGGAAGGATTGCCTTATCGAAAACACCTTTCATGTAAGCTGCAATTGCACCAAGCAGGTTACCAAGAATCCATCCAACAATAATGGCCGGAAGCTGTAAACATATGGTCCACAGAACCGAACTGGAAATAATATCGGATACGGTACGCGGATACTGGCTGAAAGAAATGCCGAAATCACCGCGAAGTGCATTTTTTACCCAGGTAAAAAACTGGACATACATTGGTTTGTTAATACCAAATTTCGCTGCATAGTCTTCATATACTTTCTGAATTGCAGTCGCATCGGTCATACCTTCTACCGATTTGGACGCAATAGTTGAAACCGGATCGCCCGGCATCAGACGCGGAAGAATGAAGTTCAGCAGCACTGCAAAGACTAACGTCAAAAGATACCACATGATCTTCTGCGTATAATACTTTTTCATTCCTTTCATAGAGGAACCCTCCTTCTGATTTTGTAAAAGCGGCCGGAGCACCCCGGCTCCGGCCGCCTCTGTTACAATTCAGTGTGTGCTTTCTTTCTGTTTGGCAAATCAGCCGTCAATCAGTTCCAGATTGTACAGTGCTGCTACGCCATAACCATCGGTGCAGTCCATCGGAGGAACATTGGTTCCATCGTCTTTCTGCGGATAGTTGGTCCATACGGACTCGTTTACTTCGTGGAATACCTGCGGTCTGTACATCAGCGGTACACACGGGCAATCTTCCAGCATAATCTTGGAAAGTTCTGTATAGTAATCTTTCAGTTTTGCATCATCGGTCTCATGAGGAATTGCTGCAAGGATTTCATCTACACGGTCGTTCTGATAATGACCGAAGTTACCACTGAAGTTAACCTCAAGATCGTTGTAATCAGAGCTCATGAAGAAACGGCATCTCATGTACGGGTTGGCAACCGATGTACCAGGGCCGGACTGCATGGTGATTTCGAAGTTTCCGGTACTGTAATCCGTGCTGTAGTTTGCTGCTTCCGGGAAGTAGGTCTCAATGTTGATACCAATATTCTTTCCTGCTGCTGCTACGATTTCAAGGGTTGCATTCCAGTCAGACCATCCTGTCGGGCACTCAGCCTTATAGGAAAGGTTCTTTCCGTTGTACTCACGGATTCCGTCTCCGTCGGTGTCTACGATTCCGGCATCGTCCAGAAGCTTCTTAGCACCTTCTACATCGGCATTGGACCACTGATACTCTTTTAAGGCATCCTGATCCACCATAGCCTGCTCAGCATCGGTCGGGTTCATGACAGAACGCGGAACATCTGCGAAGGTAGGAGACTGTCCGGACATTGCTGAAGAAATAACCTGATCGTAGTCAACTGCCATAGCGATTGCCTTACGAACAGCTACCTGATCCAGTCCTTCTACTTCTGTATTAAAGAACAGGGTAGGCATTGTCATACACAGCTGATACGGTGCTTCATCAACATAGGTAGAAATCGGAAGATCCTGCTCTAACCACAATTTCTGAAGGTCTGTGATGAATATCTGTGCCACATCAATATCACCATTCTGGAATGCGGTGGTAGCTGCTGCGTTATCTTTAAAGATCGGGTGAGAAATATATTTCGGAACCGGAAGCTTACCCCACATGGAATCTGCCTGTCCCCAATAATTATCATCGCGGATCAGAACTACGTTCTGGTCATTGTCAAAGTATTTTTTGTACGGTCCGGAAGTTACCAGATCGTCCATCTTATCCATTTTAATTGCTTCAGCATCGTTGTTGTTTCTGTCAGCTACGGTCTTCAGATAGTTTTCCTGCATGATATAAAGCATTGGAAGATATCTTTCCGCAAGAACCGGGTTAACTGCTTCGCCGGAGTCATCGGTTGTCAGTTTGAAGACTACGGTACTGTCATCCTGTGCAACAACATCTGCAATGTAGCTCTTCATTTCAGCGCCGGTAGAAGAATTGTAATCTACATGTGCATGATAGGTAGCTGCTACATCTTTTGCAGTAACCGGTGTGCCGTCATTCCATTTTGCGTCAGCTTTGATTTTCACTGTGATCTCGGTACGATTGTCGTTCCACACTGGATCTCCGTCTGCAAGCAACGGATACATTTTTGCATCCAATGGATTCCACATATAAAGAGTTTCATAAACAAGTACACGTGAAGCATCGCCCTGTGCTATAACCATTGCATTGTTTGAGTTTGCGGACATTGGGTTGTAATCGTTGACGGTACCCCACTGCTGTCCTGCGAAGTAAAGAGTTTCATTTCTTGGAAGCTCTCCTACCACATCATCTGAACCTGTGGTATCTTCGCTGGAAGCATCTGCTGTGCTGGAAGATGCTGCTGTGGCATCGCTTGATGCATCTGCTGTTCCGCTGGAGGATGCTGTTGCTCCTCCGGATGAACCGGTGCTTGTACTTCCACTGTCTCCACATCCAGCAAGCATCGTTCCTGCCATTGTCACTGTCATTAACAGTGCAAGGACTTTCATGTTACGCTTTTTCATACTTTTTACCTCCTTAAGGTTTTCGTTCTTGCTTGATGAGTTCATTATACACAAAGGCTGTTAGAAAAACAGTGTCTATTTTTTGTTTTTGGTGTTCTTTTTTTGTTTTGCGTTGGTTGAGTTGCTTATTTTTTCCTTTATAATTTTCTTTGTTCTGCTCACTTTTCACATATTCATTTTCGCAACATCTGCACTATTTCGTCATTATGATTATTTGTACCATTTTTCCGTCTTTTCCGCCATTTTTCCGTTCGCTTTTTCCATCTGTTTATGCTATGATGAATATCGTATCAATTTCAGGAGGTTTTTTCTATTATGAATACTGTTTCTCATAAGTACCGACAGTCAGCGCTTCTGCTTCTGACCGCTGCGATCTGGGGTTCTGCCTTTGTCGCACAGCAGACCGGTATGGATTATGTCGGACCTTTTACGTTCAACGCGGCACGAAACCTGCTCGGCGGACTTACGCTTCTTCCGCTGATTGTCTTTTTCTCCTCGCGTAAAAAGCGAACCCTACCGCCAGATGCTTCGTCAGAAAATGGCACACAGCCAAAAACACTCTGGGCGGGCGGTATTCTCTGCGGCATCGCACTGTTTGTCGCCTCGACCCTGCAGCAGATCGGCATCCAGTACACAACCGTCGGAAAGGCCGGTTTTATCACTGCACTTTACATCGTCCTTGTTCCGGTCTGCGGCCTGTTCCTCCGAAAACGAGTACAACCGAAGGTCTGGCTCGCAGTTCTCATTGCCGTTGCCGGTCTCTATCTGCTCTGCATGACAGACGGATCCTTCTCTTTGCAAAAGGGTGATCTTCTTGTGCTTGCCTGTGCGCTCGGATTTACCATACATATTCTGGTTATTGATCATTTTTCTCCGCTTGTCGACGGCATCAAAATGTCCTGCATTCAGTTTTTTACCTGTTCGATCCTGTCCGCTGTCTGTATGGTTCTCTTTGAAACCGTAAACATCTCCGATCTTCTGCACGCCTGGATGCCGATTCTCTATGCCGGAATTCTCTCTTCAGGTGTCGGCTATACCCTGCAGATCATCGGGCAGAAAGGATTAAATTCCACCATGGCTTCTCTGCTGATGAGCCTGGAATCCGTTTTTTCCGTTCTCGCCGGTTGGATTTTCCTTCATCAGGCACTCTCCGGTCGCGAGCTCTCCGGCTGTATTCTGATGTTTGCAGCGATCGTGCTGGTACAGCTTCCGGGCTTTTCCAAAACCAACGCTGTTTCCTGATGCCATTCCTTTTTCAGTGTAAGAAAGATTCCCGTTTTGCGAGCTTCTTTCTTACGACAGCTTGCTTTGATGACATAATTTCCCTCCGCCGCAGTGTGATCCTGCCCGGAGGGCTTTTTTATGCCTTCCGAAAATTTAACCGAATCTAGTAAGTCCCCTGCTTCCATTTCGAATATCCGCTTGCCCAATATTTTCATAGCATAAAAATACAAAATTCTGCATATTGATTGCAGGATTTTTTAATTCGTGCTACACTGTTTTTATTGTACCAATAAGCACTTATTTTATTAGGAGGTTCTGTCATGCCCGTTTTTGATTTCAGCAATTCCCCGGAAAAAGCAAAAGTTTCCGAATGTACGTATACTGTTTTCCGCACAAACGCACCGTTTACTTCTCCGGATCAGCCGATCCTAATTCTGGATACAAAAGAGAAGGCCTTCCCGCATCATCCCTGCGGTATTTTCACAAACCCGGCAAAACGGACATCGTTCGAATTTAAAGAGGAAGAAGAAACCTTCATCGCCGACATTCTCCAGATCGATGCCCGTTTTGTCAGCCTTTTAAAATGGCTCGGTGAAAACCATATCAATGTCCGCCTTTCCGGCACACAAACATCCGACGGTTATGCAGTTTACAAAATCCGCGAGATCGCTTTCGGTGGCGGCGCAAAGCTTTCGGCTGAGGATGGATTTTTACAGTTTATGATTGAGCGTCTCCTCGCCAGCAATGCACCGGAAGAAGAAGTTGAGGATGAGGATCAGGAGGAAACCGGTGACAGCATGAAGCTCACCAGCATCCAATCCATCACTGATTTTATGAACTGTGCCGGAAGAACGCTGCCGGATAATATCCGCCTTTGGGCTCGTCGAAACCTCGCTGTTGCCCGTTCCCACGAAGTCTCTCCCGAAGAACGTCGTCACGCGCAGCGCGCCCTCTCCATGATGATGAATATTCAATGGAAAAGCAACTATTTTGAAGCCATTGATCCAGTGGAAGCACGCCGGATCCTCGATGAAGAACTATATGGCATGGAACGTGTGAAGCAGAGAATTATCGAAACCATCATTCAGATTAACCGGACTCATACGCTGCCGGCCTATGGTCTGTTACTGATCGGTCCTGCCGGAACCGGAAAATCGCAGATTGCTTATGCCGTTGCGCGTATCTTAAAATTACCGTGGACCACACTCGATATGAGTTCGATTAATGACCCGGAACAGCTGACCGGAAGTTCCCGCATCTACGCAAACGCAAAACCGGGAATCATCATGGATGCTTTTTCCATGGCTGGTGAATCCAACCTCGTCTTTATCATCAATGAGCTCGACAAGGCTGCCTCCGGCAAAGGAAACGGAAACCCGGCAGATGTTCTGCTGACCCTTCTTGATAATCTTGGTTTTACCGATAACTATATCGAATGTATGATCCCGACCGTCGGTGTATACCCGATTGCAACCGCAAACGACAAGAACCAGATCAGTGCTCCGCTGATGTCCCGCTTCGCTGTGATTGAAATTCCGGATTACACACCGGAAGAAAAGAAAATCATTTTCTCCCGCTATGCACTTCCAAAGGTGTTAAAACGTATCGGTATGAAAGAAAAAGAATGCATTCTGACGCCGGAAGGACTCGATGCCGTAATCTCCTGCCACGAAAACACAAGCGGTATTCGTGATCTTGAGCAGGCTGCTGAGCATATCGCAGCAAATGCGTTATATCAGATAGAAGTCAACCATGTTTCCTCTGTTACCTTTGATGCAGAAATGGTACGTGAACTGCTCTTGTCCTGCTGATCTGCCTTATTTTCTATTTTGAAGGCGTATCAGGGTACGGCGAAAACCAGTGACGCAGCAATTCACGCTCTGTGGTGCTGAAATTTTTTGCATTATTTTAGAGTGTGCTGTAAAATAGTTTCCTGTCCCATCAGTCTGTACTTTCGGGCAGGAAACTATTTTATTTCTCCAGATATTTTCATAAAAGAAAGCCCCTGACACTTTCATGTCAGGGGCTTCCTTTCGGTCAATTCAGAAAATTTATTTCTGCGGACCAGCGGAAACAAGTGCTTTACCAGCAGCGTTTCCTTCATATTTTGCAAAATTCTTGATGAATCTTTCAGCCAGATCCAGTGCTTTGGTCTCCCACTCGGAAGCATCAGCATAGGTATCGCGAGGATCCAGGATAGCCGGATCAACGCCCGGAAGTTCAGTCGGAACTTCGAAGTTGAAGTACGGAATAGTCTTCGTCGGAGCTTCGTTGATAGCACCGCTTAAGATTGCATCGATGATTCCACGGGTATCACGGATGGAGATACGTTTTCCGGTTCCGTTCCAGCCTGTGTTAACCAGGTATGCTTTTGCTCCGCTCTTCTCCATTTTCTTAACAAGCTCTTCTGCATATTTGGTTGGGTGCAGCTCCAGGAATGCCTGGCCGAAGCATGCAGAGAAGGTAGGAGTCGGCTCGGTAATTCCGCGCTCGGTTCCTGCAAGTTTTGCAGTAAATCCGGACAGGAAGTAGTACTGAGTCTGCTCTGGTGTCAGAATAGATACTGGCGGAAGTACGCCGAATGCATCTGCGGACAGGAAAATAACATTCTTAGCTGCCGGTGCAGAAGAAATCGGGCGAACGATGTTCTCAATGTGGTTGATCGGATAAGATACACGAGTATTCTCGGTTACGCTCTTATCATTGAAGTCAATTTTGCCTTCCGCATCAACAGTAACGTTCTCAAGCAGAGCGTCACGTCTGATTGCGTTGTAGATGTCCGGCTCAGACTCTTTGTCCAGGTTGATAACTTTTGCATAGCAGCCGCCCTCGAAGTTGAATACTCCGTTGTCGTCCCAGCCGTGCTCGTCATCACCGATCAGAAGACGTTTCGGGTCTGTGGAAAGTGTTGTTTTTCCTGTTCCGGAAAGTCCAAAGAAGATTGCAGTGTTCTCACCGTTCAGGTCTGTGTTTGCAGAGCAGTGCATGGAAGCGATGCCTTTCAGCGGCAGATAGTAGTTCATCATGGAGAACATACCTTTCTTCATCTCTCCGCCGTACCATGTGTTGATGATAACCTGCTCACGGCTTGTGATGTTGAATACTACTGCTGTCTCAGAGTTCAGACCCAGCTCTTTGTAATTCTCAACTTTTGCTTTGGATGCGTTGTATACAACGAAATCCGGCTCGAAGTTCTCAAGCTCTTCTGCTGTAGGTTTGATGAACATGTTAGTTACGAAATGTGCCTGCCAAGCTACCTCAACGATGAAGCGGATAGCCATACGGGTATCTTTATTTGCACCGCAGAATGCATCTACAACGAACAGTCTTTTGTTGGAGAGCTCTTTTTTTGCGATCTCTTTTACTGCTGCCCATGCTTCCTGGGTTGCCGGATGGTTATCGTTTTTGTACTCATCAGAAGTCCACCATACAGTATCTTTCGAATTCTCGTCCACAACGATGTATTTGTCTTTCGGTGAACGGCCTGTATAGATACCGGTCATAACGTTAACTGCACCAAGCTCTGTCTCCCGGCCTTTTTCATAGCCTTCCAGCTCTGGTTTTGTCTCTTCCTCAAATAACTGCTCATAAGAAGGGTTGTACACAATTTCTGTGGTACCGGTGATGCCATACTTTGTTAAATCGATCTGTGCCATCTTGTAATTAACCTCTTTCCTTTGATAGTAATACTGCTTCATTCTGCAAAATGCAGAAATTTGAAGGTATCCTTTTTAAGAAACCGGACCAGCCGGCCTCTTCTACTCTAATTATACATAAAAGGCCAAAAAAATCAACTGAAAATCTTCCGTTTTTTTACAGAACGTGTCCCAAAATCTGTAAAAATTTTATAAACTTCGATTTTTCGAAATTTTCTGACAATTGCACTTTTGTACACTTCATCCTGCAAATTGACATTTTTTGATTTTTTATGTTATAATATTAACAATTATGTTCGGAAAGAAGTTTCTTTATGTATTACGATCTGACCCGCGGGAAAATCTCCCGCTCTCTTATCCTGTTTGCCCTGCCGATGATCGCAGGAAATCTGTTGCAGCAGTTTTACAACATTGCCGACACCCTGATCGTCGGACGCGTTCTCGGAAGCAATGCGCTCGCCGCCGTCGGCTCCTCCTATACGCTGATGACGTTTCTGACTTCCATTTTTCTCGGCCTGTCGATGGGCGCCGGTGCGCTCTTTTCGATTTATCAGGGACGAAAAGATCTTTCTTCTTTAAAACTTTCAATTCTCCACGCGTTTCTGCTGATCCTTGCCGTTACGCTCGTGCTGAATCTCGCTGTTTATGCAGGCATCGAGCCGATCCTTACGTTTCTTCGCGTCCCGGATGAAGTCCGTCCCGGCATGCGGACGTATCTTCTGATTATCTTTGCCGGCCTTATTGCAACATCCGTATACAATTTCTTTTCCTGTATGCTGCGCGCGCTCGGAAACTCTTCTGTGCCGCTGATTTTTCTCGCTGTCTCTGCTGTGCTGAACATTGCACTGGATCTGCTCTTTGTCGCTGTACTGCCGTTCGGCATCGCAGGCGCGGCGCTCGCTACGGTTCTTGCGCAGTATGTGTCCGCCGTCGGTATTCTGCTCTATGTGCTGCTCCGCTGCCGCATGTGGCTGCCGTCAAAAAAAGAATGGCGTTTCAGCCATTCCATTTTAAAAGAGATTCTGAATCTTTCTTCGATGACCTGCATTCAGCAGTCGGTCATGAATTTCGGCATTCTGATGGTACAGGGGCTCGTCAACAGCTTCGGTCCGGCGGTCATGGCGGCATTTGCGGCCGCGGTGAAAATTGATACCTTTGCCTATCTGCCGGTGCAGGATTTCGGAAATGCCTACTCCACTTTCACCGCACAGAATTACGGGGCCGGAAATCACGAGCGGATCCGGCGCGGCACGAAAGATGCTTTTGCACTGAGCGCTGCTTTTTCCATCGTCATTTCTCTGCTTGTCAATCTGTTCGCGCATCCGCTGATGCAGATTTTCGTGAAAGCATCAGAAATGGAGGTCGTCGCGATCGGCGTACAGTACCTGCGGCTGGAAGGCTCGTTCTATCTCGGCATCGGATGGCTGTTTCTGCTGTACGGGTATTACCGCGCTGTCAAACGCGCCGAGATGTCGGTTGTTCTGACCGTCATTTCGCTTGGCATGCGTGTGGCGCTGGCATACCTTTTCTCCGCCACGGCGCTTGGCGTTGCCGGAATCTGGATCGCCATTCCGATCGGCTGGGCACTGGCTGATATGACCGGACTTTTCTTCCTGCGGCGTGCATTCCGATCGCAGAAGCCTGCATAAGTTCCGAATCTTATATCGCAGTACGGTTTTCTGCGGATAAACTGCGGAACTGCCCCGGCGTCTGGTGCATGCGTTCCTGGAAGACTCGGTTAAAATAGCTGATATTTCGGAATCCGCAGTCGCTCGCAATCTTGCTGATCGCCTCCTCGGTGGAAAGCAGCAGCCGGCAGCTCTCGGCAATCCGCAGGTTATTGACATACGTCACGGCGGAAATATGCATAATCGACTTAAAGAAGCGGCAGAAAGCGCTCTCACTCATATGAAACTGGCTCGCCAGTTCCGCGATTTCGAGATCCTCACAGAAATGAGCATTCATGTATGTGAGGATCTCTTTCATTCTGCTGACACGGTAATTCGTCGAGGCATCCGTTTTTCCGCCGTTCTTTTCTGCCGCACTGTAATATCCCTGCCAGATTTTCAGAAGTTCCGCTTTTAACAGCAGCTCCCAGCCCGGTTCTTTTCTTTCCTGCAGATTTCGGATCTCCTGCATGGCCTGTGCCGTTTTTTCTGCAAGGCGTGTTCCCCGCTCTGTCTTGGATGGAAAACGGATCTCGGAGGACAGCACTGGTTCGATATACTGCTGCTGGATCCGGTCAAGCGATGTGCCGGACAGAAAACGCGGCTGGAATACAACGGCAAGAAACGTAAATTCCTGTCCGTCGATTCCCTCTACCTCATGCAGACGGTTTGCATTGACAAAGGCGGTCTCCCCTTCCCGCAGGAGAAAGGTTTCGGTATCCATATGAAAAACAGCTTCGCCCTTTACTGCATAAAAGAGCTCCACTTCCTCATGCCAGTGGCAGTACACCCGCACGGTACTCTGCAGGTCTGTCTCGAAAACGTGAATGCTCAGCGGAAAAAGCTCATCACCGTGGGACTGTGTTTCTTTTCGGTAATTCATCTGTGAGAGCATATTTTTGTCTCCTCTCTTGTTTTGCTCTGCTGCCCCAATTGTAACACGAACTTTGCGATTCCGGCAAGTTTCCATGTTCTGCCGGCGAATCGCCCTTCCATGACCGTATTTTTCCTTCTTAAATAATAATAATTATCATATTTTATCAGCTTATTGACATTTCTTTTCATCCGCGCTATATTTTAGATACCCCGATAGGGTATGTGATTTCAAATTTTTCATCAAACTCCAGGAATACAGTCTGGCACGCTTTCGTTTCGCTGTATTCCCGGAAGAAAGCAGGTATTGTATGATTAAAACAGTCTTAAAAATTGATGGTATGATGTGCGGCATGTGCGAATCCCATATGAATGATGTAGTCCGCAAGAGCTGCTCTCCAAAGAAAGTAAACTCTTCTGCAAAAAACGGCGAGACCGTTGTCATCAGCGAAGCGCCGCTCGATATTCCGTATCTGAAACAGCAGATCAAGGACATCGGATATGAGCTGGTTTCGTATACGAGTGAGCCGTATGAGAAAAAGGGATTTTTCCATTTCGGACGATAAACGGATTTCATGCCCTTCCTTTTGCAGTTTGTGCGTCGGAAAAAAGCACCGTTTCAGAAGTTTATTTCCTTTTGGAAATCTGCCTCTGAAACGGTGTTTTCTATTTTTTATCTATGATTTGATCAGCCGCAGCAGCATCCGCAGGACGGCGGCGTTTCTTTCTCCTCTTTTTTCGGAGATTCTGCGCCCAGATCGTACCAGGTCGGGTCGATGTCGAATCTGCGGTTGTTTCCAAGATAGATCGGATGGGTCGGGTCTGAGGACAGGTAGGCGCGCTCGGTCGAAACCTTCCACTGTGCATCCCAGTCAATCTTCGGAAGTGCCAGATCGTAGTGTGTGCTGGCGCGGAAGCCGTCTTCCTCTCCCTCAATTCTTCCCTGGCGGATGATGGCTGCAAAATCTGTGTGATGTGCAAATGCCGGGATCTCCCACAGCTCTTTTGCGTAGCCCCACAGGTTTTTGTAAGTGTAGAGCGGACGCTTCGTCTCGCCGAGCTGTGTGGTATAGCGGATGTCCAGACGGGCAAGTGTCACGTATAGGCGGATATCGGAATCGGTTACGTAATCACCGAAGATAAAACGATTGGTTTCCAGCCGTTTTTCCAGGCGGTCCATCGCAGCGTAGAATGTGTTCACACCGTCGAAATGGCCTTCGTTGCTTCTGGAGAAGGAACTGCGGTATACCGCGTTGTTGATATTATCGAAGAGCCAGAGATTCATCTTGTCAATCTCTTCCCGCAGCTCCACCGGATACAGCTCCGGCGCGCCTTTTTTGTGCCATGGGCGGAAGTTGACCTCGAAATAAGTGGTCAGCCAGTTGTAATCGTTGTTGACTACCTTTCCCGTCGTTGTGTCGATCAGCGCCGGAACGGTCGTTCTTCCCTGGTAATCATCATCAGCACGGTAATACGCCTCAGAGAGGAACTGATCACCGAGCACCGGGTCGATGTTGTTTTCATTGTAAACGTATTCCCAGCCAAGGTTTTTCTCATGCGGGGCATGTTCTACCATATTGACGGAAATCTGATCTTCCAGGCCCTCCAGCTCTCTTACGATCGCCGCGCGGTTGGACCAGTGGCACAGCTTTGCCCAGACGAGACGGTATCTCTTATTACCTTCTGCCTTCAGATCGTTTTCACCGTCGCCGAACGGAGTCGTGAAGTGATTCGGCTGTCTGCGGAAATAGCCGTTTTTGTCGATCTCCGATACGGTTTCTTTTGGTCTTACGCGGATTTTTCTTCCATTTACAATCTCATAATCATAATTCGCCATTGATTTTCTGCCTCTCTTTCGCGTGTTCTATCGAATGAATTTTTAAATAGGAAAGCTTTTGTTTTCCTATTATTTCGCTATGTTTTCTATTCATTTATCATACCATATCTGTCTGGTTACGTCTAATTGCTAATTTTTTGGAGTGGCTATAGGATTTTCTTATAGTAAAAGGCCAGTGCCGCATTCTCTGCAAATGAGCACTGGCCTTGTTTTCGGCGCTTTTTGTTTTTCAGATTTTTCCTTCCCGGCGCAGATACGCCAGAAAGCCGTTGCATCCCTCCACGACATCGCGGTACGTCGCCTCAAAATCTCCCGTATACCACGGATCCGCAATATCGCGGCCGGAACCGGTGAAGGAAAGAAATTTGTAAACCTTTCCATCCGGATCATTCTTCAGCATCCGGTTCAGATTGCGGATATTCGCGGTATCCATGCCGATGATGTAGTCGGCGCGCTCGTAATCCTTCCATGTAATCTGCTTTGCGTGATGCGGCACGAGCGGAATGTGCTCCTCGCGCAGTTTATTGACTGTCCCATAGTGCGGCGGATTGCCGATCTCCTCACGGCTGGTGGCGAAGCTGTCGATTTCAAAATTGTGGGCAAGGCCGAGGGAAGTTACTTTGTGGGTGAATACGCTCTCAGCAAGAGTCGAGCGGCAAATATTGCCATGGCAGATAAAAAGTACTCTAATCATAAAATTCTCCTGTTCTGAAATACCCTGTAATGCCGAGTTTTGCGTTGGTTTATCGGCTTTTCCGGGCATCATCTTTTTTCTTGTTTATAACTACACTTTTTACAAAATACTTCAAAATGGTGCAATTCAAAGCAATGTGTAGTAGTCAAATCGTAGTCAGTTAAGGGGGTTCAGACTACTGACGGGGGTGTGCATTATTTAACGAAGGAGGGTGCTGAGATAGGCATACTCTTGTATTATCGTCTATAAAAACTAAAACATCAATTTGGGGCTGTTGCTCTAGTTTCAGTTACACAAACTTGAAATTGTAAATCTTAAAAAATGGTTTTCAAGTAATTTATCCAGTCGGATAACCCTTCTTGATTAAACTCCAACAAGGCTTTCGAATATATATGAAACGCTTCTGAATCGCTTTCTTCCATAAAATGTAATGCTTTTTTGGGACCATAATAGTGTATGCCTTTTATATCAAAATATATTTCAAGGCTGTCACACAATAACCAATGCCAACGATAGTAACCTTCAACATCTCCTCGCATTGTGCGTAACAGCATCTTTTCACACCATTTAATTTCCTGCGAAACATCTTTTGCCGTTTTTAAGGGAATATGTTCTATATAGTCAAGTACATTCTTTTTTAGCCATCCACCCATTCCGTTTTTATCCAGTATGATTTTCCCATCCCACACCTGTGCAAACTCAGCCGGGTCGTACTCCGACAGGAACTGATCCGGCGGATAAATAAATACATCAAGAACAACGCCATCAACAAAAGATGAATCATGCAGTTTTTCTTTTCCTGCAATAATAAGTGCATCAAAGTCACTATTCAGATTTGCACTTCCGTCAGCAAAAGAACCATAGACAATTATCGATTCCGGTTGATAAGTCTTTTTCAAATAGTCTATTATTTTGTCCGTACTTTTCATTACATTCGCCTCCTCAAATACCGATTTCTCAGTTTCAAAAACTGGAATTTAGTTTTGCATGAGTTTTACATACTCCGCAACCAAAAAGATGTTTTTCAAATCTTCCTCATCTAATCCACGGTAGACAAACAAATCATCGTGCAGTGGCATTACTTCCTCGATATTTTCGCTTTCAATATGAAATTCTCCTGTGCTTAAATCAATGCCGACAAGAGCATTGCCTGTCTTATAGCTTTTTATATTAGGAAGCACACCTTTGGGCAATTTGTTGCGAGAGAATGCATTCTCTGTGATATTGAGTGCAACTATTTCTTGAAAAGCTGCATCGTTAAATATTTGATGGGCATATTTATTTCTGAAATATTGGTCTACTTCTGTTCCTGTTTTTCGGTTTGGCTTCATCGCTGCATGGTGTGCTTCAAAAATTCGTTTCCACTCTGCAAGCATTTCTGCTGTTGGTTTAACGGTTAGCATTTTGTTTCCTCCTCTACAACTTCCGATTGAGATTTCACCTGTTTTAAGAGATTTAATAACTGTTATATTTTGTTATTAAATTCTCCGCAACCCCTTGAAAACACTGAATTCATCACTGGTGAACTTTCCCTTATTGTTTCCCTTGTGTTATATTGTCCCACCAGTGTTTACGAACTCTGATAAGGGTAAATACAAGGGCAAGAAAATCCTATAAAACAGTATAACACAAAATAAAAGTGACATGGTGAACTGATTGAAATGCTTCTGATTTTTGCAACAAATGATTGATTTAACGATAATGAGATTTGATACGATGAGAACAATATTTGCAGAATACAATCCCAACCGTTGCTAATACAGAAAGTAAGCCCGCTGCTGCGAGAATTATCTGCAACTGCCCCAGATTGATGTTTGGCAGGTTACAGTCAGGTAACGCTGGAAAAAACTAATTCCTGAATTTGATTCTTTTTTCATGATATCTGCTCTCCTTAAATTATTTACAACAATCCCCGTCACCGCATCCAAGGCAAGTAAGGGATTCTATAAAGTGTTTGTAATTCATCAATGTCTCACAATTCAAAGAATAGTGATGCCATTTTCCTTCCTTACGATCCTTCACAAGGCCGCATCCTACCAATATCTTCATATGATGGGATAAAGTTGGCTGGGTAATTTCAAATCTTTCCAAAAGTTTACACCCGCACTTTTCTCCATCCGACAGCATCTGTACAATTTCCAGCCGGTTCGCATCACCCAAAGCCTTGCATATCAAAGCCACATCCATTGCATTCATATTGACACCTCACATTGATCATTGTCTATGTTCAATATAATATATACATAGATATTTGTCAATGTATGTATTTTAAAAAAGAGATTCAAGTTTTTGATTCTCTTCATACATTCATTATAGCTTTTATCATCCATTTTATTTGCCCCAAACAGCCGCTGCATTCGACCTTACAAGCAGTTCTTCCACAGGCAGACCAATCGGACAAATATCATGACAAGATAACGACTTCCCGCATCCCTCAAAATATTTCTTCTTATATTCAGCAGAAATCTCATTCAAATGAGTGCTTTCCTGTTCTTCATTCAGAATCCGAAATGCGTTGACTGCAGCAACAGCGCCTGCGAAAGTCCCATTTGCAGAGAAGTTAGGACACACTTCAAGGCAGCAGCCACACATCAGACAGCGTGCCGACTGGTATCTCGGTTCATGTGTCCACGAACTCATATAAGCTTCACTTTCAAGCCAAAGGTTCAGTTTTTTCAAATTTTCAAACAGATTTGACCGGTCAACGATCAAATCTCTTACAAGCGGAAATTTGCTTAAAGGTTCCAAGGTAATTGTAGAACCTTTTAATGTATGTAGAAATGTAGAGCATGCCAGCCTCGGACGTTCGTTAATCAGCATGGCGCAAGCCCCACATTTTCGCACCATACAGCTACATTCCCAGCTGATGGGAGTAACTATATTCCCTGAGTTATCTTTCAAAGGGGTTCTACTGTTCAATTCCTTTAGAACAGTGGCAACAGAGCTGTTTCTGCTTCCGTCAAACTCAAATTCCTGCCAATAACTGTCTGCTTTCTGACTCTCCTGCCGCCTGATTCTTATTTTATATACCAAGTGAATCACCGCCTTTCTGGAACAGGTACAAAGGAAATCTGTATCTGCTTTCCATCAAATCTGGCTACCGTTGTTTTAAGGTAATCATCGTCATTGCTCTTCGGATAATCCTCCCGCCAGTGTGCACCACGGCTTTCTTTTCTTGCAAGAGCACTCTTTAGAACTGCCATGCCAAGCAATGGAAGATTTCCTGTCAGCGCTTGTACCGTTTGAATCCCATTTAACAACGTATTCTCATTTCTGACAACGCCCATAGTCTCCTGCATCACTTTGTTTAATTGCTTTATTTCTGAAATTTGGGACGCTGGTGGAAAATCTATCTGTGTCGCACAAGATAGATCTACTACATCTGCCTGTTCGCATGCTGATTTTGCCGCAACACGTCCTCCGTATAACGCTCCTAACAGAGAATTTCCACCAAGACGGTTGGCACCATGATATTGGGCACAGCATTCTCCGGCAGCGTAAAGATTCTGAATCGGCGTTCTGTGCTGCTCATCCACCAGAATGCCTCCCATAAAATAGTGAATTCCCGGTAAAACAGACACCGGTTCCTTTCGTATATCTTTATGCAGATAGGTCATACAATCGTCTGCCAGACCAGATAGCTTATTTGAAATAATCTCCTCCGATATTTCCGTCATGTCAAGAAATACCTCTGATTCATGGCTGACCTTCCATATCTCTCTGGCGGTAATATCTCGTGGCATCAGATTTCCAAGCTCCGGGTATTTTTCCTCCATGAAATACCATTGTTTTCCATCTTTCATGGCAAACAACCTGCCACCTTCCCCTCTGGCCGCCTCGCTGATGAGCATGCGTTTTCCACCACATTTCACAGTTGTCGGATGATACTGGATCATCTCGCCATTTGCCAGAGGAACACCAAGCCGGAACAATTCTGCGGTGACTTCTCCTGTATTGCTCAGCGAACCCGTTGTATTTCCAAACAATCCGTGCATACCACCGGTGGCAACAATAACCGCATCCCCCGGTAATTCCACAGTCTCCTGACTGTATTCATCCCTGATTACGCAGCCACAACAAATATTGCCACACAGACGAAGTGTTAGGAAAGAATGATGGCTGAACCGTTCTACCATACCAGATGCTTCTTTCCTGCGAACAGCGTCTATCATAGCTGTCATGATCTGCTTCCCGGTATCGCTCTGTGCAAAAGCAGTCCGTTTCTTTTTCTGCCCGCCAAAATTTCGCAGATCCACATCATCATAGCCACTCATGTTAAATTTAACTCCAAGTTTTAGCAGCCAGTGCACCAGCTCCGGTGCTGCCTGTGTCATTTCCCAAACTGCATTTGGATCTGCCAGACCACATGCTGCCTTTATTGTATCTGTAAAATGTTCTTCGGGACTGTCGTTTTCATCTTTTGTATTCAAAGCTGCGTTGATACCGCCCTCCGCCATAACAGACTGTGCCCGCTCTGACGGAAGGGAGGAAACCAGTTTTACATTGCATCCATTTTCCGCTGCCTGCAAAGCCGCTGAAAGTCCTGCCAGTCCAGCACCTATAATAATAATTGTCTTACTCATAGATATTGCCACCCAATATAATAGAAAATAACTGCGCCCGCTATAAACAGAAGGAGCACCGAAAGAATCAAATAAATATCACCCCTTCGTTCTTTATAACTGATGATTCCCAGCGATACGAGCAATGGGCGGATATTGATAAAAATATGAACAAAGATTGCCGCCACGAACAAAAGCTGAGTTACCATCTTTACCGTTGTAAAAGGGAACAAAATATATGTCCCATTCTGCACCTTTCCAAACAAGCCAATATGGAAGAACAGCAGGATCAGTATTGCCAGCCCACTGGCTCGTCTCGCCCAGAATATGGCGTTCTGTTTCAGATACATTTTTCCGGATTGCTTCGCTGTCTGTAAACTCTGAACTGTCAGGATGACACCAATCACCGTATGCACAACAAGAATACCAACACCAATCCATGCAAGAAGTTTCCCTGCACTACTTCCAACTCCGTTCAGCATAAAGCTTCCCATGATTCCATGAATCATAAAAATGAGAAGCATTAAAACAGACAAAATCGTATTCCATTTTCTCATAAATTCTCGCTCACCTCATTTCTTCGCTGTCCATGATCATATAGTCCATCTGTGATAACGTTGTAACGTCAATAAAATCATCCGATGCCAGGAATACATCATACTTTCCACTTACCACTCTTGATAGCATCATTGTGTTACTGTACTCTTTCAGATCTACGAAAAAACCGGCCTGTTTCAACCTGTCACAGAGTTTCTTAGCATAACTGACAAGCGGATAATCCGTCTCAGATACATATAACCGAAAACTAATGTCCGTTTTCATGAGATCTGTTTCATTTGTTTCCGAATCGTCCAGTGCCAATTCTTTTAATTTATTCCGGGTGTTCTCGTTGTCGAGACCATCTGACATCATATTAATACCGAGAACATAGGAGCCTTCCAACTGTGCGGCGGCTTGAGCCGCCTTTTTTGACTTCGGTGTTGCTCCTGTGACTGCATCAATCATAGAAGGCGGTGAGTGCAAAAGTGCACCGAAACCTGCAAGAAAAACAATTGTAACTGCTAACAGAATCAATTTCCGTTTCACATTGCCACCTCGTTTCTTATTTTTTTAAAATCCTCATTGCGTTCAAGACGGCAATTATGGTAACGCCTACATCACCAAATACAGCTTCCCACATTCCCGCAATACCAAGAGCGCCAAGAATCAGGAACACACTCTTAATCCCAAGAGCAATCACTATATTCTGCATGACAATCTGTTTTGTCGCTTTTGCTACTTCAATCGCGTGCACCAGCTTAGACGGTTCATCTGTCATCAGAACTACATCTGCTGCTTCAATGGCCGCATCCGAACCAAGCCCACCCATTGCAATACCAACATCTGCACGGGCAAGGACAGGAGCGTCATTGATACCATCACCAACAAAAGCCAATTTGCTTCCCGGTCTCTTTTTACTATCTAAAAGCTCAACCTTTTCCACTTTTTGGTCAGGAAGCAGCTGTGCATAATATTTATCCAACTGCAATTCTTCTGCAACAGACTTCCCAATTTTTTCATCATCACCGGTAAGCATGACTGTTTTTTCCACGCCGATATGTTTCAGGTCAGAAATTGCTTTTTTACTGTCCGGCTTCACTTCATCTGTTATCAAAATACATCCTGCATATTGACCATCTACAGCCAAATAAACTTTTGTACCTGCTTTTTCACAGGTTGTGTACTCTATACATTCTGTATCCATAAGTTTCGTATTGCCAGCAAAAACTTTCTTTTCCCCTGCCATTACACTGATTCCATATCCTGAAATTTCCTTATAATCAGAAATCACTGACTGATCAATTTCTTTTTCATAAGCAGCAAGAATGGATTTTGCAATAGGATGGTTAGAAAAACTCTCTGCCTCTGCCGCATACTCCAGAACCTGTTCTTTTGAAAATCCATTTGCAGGCAAAATATCCGTCACATTGAAAACACCTTTTGTAAGTGTTCCGGTTTTATCGAACACAATAACGCTGACATTATTAAGTGCCTCTAAATAATTGCTTCCTTTTACAAGAACACCTCGTTTAGATGCTGCACCAATGCCGCCGAAGAAAGTCAGCGGGATTGAAATGACCAATGCACATGGACAAGATACCACAAGGAAAACAAATCCTCTGCGAATCCACTCTGTCCAGCCTCCGCCAAGAATGATCGGTGGCAGAATCGCCAGAAAAGCTGCTAAGATTACAACCACAGGTGTATAATAACGTGCAAATGTAGTAATAAAATTTTCTGTTGGTGCTTTTCGGCTTGACGCATTTTCCACAAGATCAATAATCTTTGAAGCCGTAGATTCACCAAATGCTTTTGTTGTCTTAATCATTAAGACACCCGTCTGATTCATACAACCGGAAAGTGCTTCGTCTCCTTTATGAACACTTCTCGGAACTGATTCTCCTGTTAAGGCCCTTGTATCCAGCATAGAATCTCCATCCAATACCACACCGTCTAATGGAATTTTTTCACCAGGCTTTACAATAATAATCTCACCAATGGAGACATTTTCTGGAGATATGGTAATCAATTCCCCATTTCTTCTTACTGTAGCAGAATCTGGACGTATATCCATTAAGTCTGATATAGATTTTCTGGAACGCTTAACAGCCAATGACTGAAAAAATTCACCTACCTGATAGAATAGCATAACAGCAACTGCTTCTGGATATTCACCAATGACAAAAGCCCCAATCGTAGAAACACTCATCAAAAAATGTTCATCAAATACACGCCCCTTTGAAATGTTCCTCACAGCCTGCCATACAACATCTCCACCAAGAATAACATAAGAAACAACGAGAAAAGCTAACTCGATAGGCAGTGGCACTTTCGCAAAAACAGTCAATGCCATACCAATGGCATAGATTGCTGCACCAGTCGCTAAACGAACTGGCAACTTCTTATCCTCATTGTTATAGGATTCATTGGCCTCCTGCTTTTTTTCCGGTATATAAGATTCCTGTACAATTTCAGAAACTTCCACATCTGGCTCATGGCTATGAACAATCGTTTCAATCTGACTGGCTATCGTATCTGCGGCTGTCTGAGTAACATTGATTGTAAGCGTCTGCTTCATCAGATTTACCACTGAGGATTGCACTCCATCCAACTCTCCGACTTCTTTTTCAATTTTTGCGGAACAATTTGGACAGTCCAACCCTTTTAATAGAAATATGCGTTTCATGATAATCTCCTTATAATTTGTTTAATTGTTCAATTACTCAACTATAATGTTAAAAAATATTATTTCTGCCAAAGATGCTCAAATCCCTTGTCAATAATCTCTTTCACATGATCATCTGCCAGTGAGTAGTAAACTATCTGTGCTTCTTTACGGAATTTTACCAGATTCGCAAGGCGTAATGCCTTTAACTGATGCGAAATTGCAGATTTTGTTACCCCCAGTAGCACTGCAAGATCACATACACACATCTCACTCTGTTCCAGAGCGTGTAAGATTTGTACTCTGGTACCATCTCCAAATAGCTTAAATAAAGAAGCCAACTGGATATAATCATCTTTTGGCTGCATCTTGGATTTCACATCATTCACAATATCCTCATGAATTACATCGCAATTACAAATATAAGACGTTTTTGGCATATATTCACCTCCAAATAATAATAGTTGAACAATTGCTCAACTATTATTATACTTATTTTTAAATTCATGTCAATAAGCTGATGTTAGTTCCCCATAAATTTTACAATTAAAACCAGCTCTTTATTCTTTTCTTAATCTTTTTTCCCAGTATACCGTTTTGGCTTTCTTGTCACACTTCCAGTAAATTCCAAATTTGTAACGCTGAGTTTATATGTAATTGTCATGGTTTCCATATTTTTTAGAACACATACCATTTCATTCGTTAATTCCGGCAAGCGTTTTAAACACGGAAGTTTCCTTTTGGCATTTGCATATACATGTCTTGCGTCAAAATAGAACTGATTATTTGTAAGAATAGATTTTTTTGCATTCTTATAAAAATCCTTGGTCGAAAGTCTTGTCTCCACTCCTGTTAAATGTAGAAAGTGATCTATTGGAAAAGAAACTTCAAAATATTCATCTCCACAAACATACAGAAAGTAAGCGCAAAATATTGCTACGTTACTCATGAATTACGCTTGCACCAAAATGATAGATG